>CAZRZM010000125.1:0-9827 GCA_964604575.1 uncultured Acetatifactor sp. | reverse complement strand
CTATGTGGCTTTCAGCTACTTTCACGGCACAGCCGTGAATAATTCAGGTTTAATAATTATCCTGCTATAGTAAACCCACGATGAATGTCTGTGGAACATCATTTGCTCCTGATTATGTTCATCAGCGACTGTGAAAAAACAGAATATAGTACGAAATCAGGAAGAAATGCAGATTAGTACGACGAAAAGGGAGGGAAATTACGAGGATGTAGTACTAAATCAAGAGAAAATGCAGATTAGTATGATGAAGAAAGAAGAAATCCGAGAGAGCGTCGTACTAAATCAGGAAAAAATGCGGATTAGTATGACGAGAAGAAAGGAAAATCGAGAGAGCGTAGTACTAAATTGAGAAAAAATGCGAATTAGTATGATGAGAAGAAAGAAAAATGGAGAGGACGTAGTACTAAATGGAGCAAAAGTGCAAATCAGTACAACAAAATGAGAAAAACCCGCGGGATGGGGCAGTACGAAATAAAGAAAAGCAGCAAAATAGAACGCTTTTATGGCGGAGACATACAGCAATACAATAACACAACAAAAGGAGCAGGAAAATGTATTTAAGAATACTGAAAAAAGATTTAAAACGCAAACGTGCAATGAATATCATTCTGCTGATGTTTATTATACTGGCAACCATGTTTGTTTCCAGCAGTGTGAATAATATTATCACTGTGGTAAGCGCACTGGATTCCTTTTTTGAAAAGGCAGGTGTGAGAGATTATTTTGTGGCAACCATGGATAAGGTGGAAACGCCCCCGATTACAGATATCCTGGATGAAATAGACGTGGTGGAAGACTATGGAATAGAGCATATTCTGTACATGAATGCGGACAATATCATCTACAAGGGAGAGGAACTGAGTGCATTAAAGAACTCTTCTGTTCTGCATTCCTTCGAGGACGCTGAGCTGTCTTTTTTTGACGAAAATAATAAACCGCTGGAGAGTGTGGAGCCGGGTCAGGTATATATTTCCGGTAAAAAAGTCTGGGAAGAGCTGGAGAAGGGAGATATGCTGGAAATACGTTTTGGTGACGTGTCCCGGACCTTTGAGGTGGCAGGAAGCTTTAAGGATGCTGTGCTTGGTTCGGATATGATGGGAATGACACGCTTCATTATCCATGAAAAGGATTTTCAGGAAATCATATCCCATGAAGAAATTCCGGCGCTGTATGGAGGAAGTCTCTGCTACATAAGCACGAGTGACACCGAGAAAGTGGAAAAAAGGCTGAACATGGGGAACAGTAATGTTGTTTTCTCGGACAGCGCGGAAGTTTTAAAGATGACTTATGTCATGGATATGGTTATTGCCGGAGTTCTGCTGGTGGTGAGCGTGTGTCTGATTCTGATAGCATTTGTGGTACTTCGGTTTACTATTTCCTTCGCGCTTACCCAGGAATACCGGGAAATCGGTGTGATGAAAGCAATCGGCATTGGCAGTGTGAAAATACGCAGTCTCTATCTGGTTAAATATCTCATGTTGGCAGTGGTGGGGGCAGTCATAGGTTTTTTTGCAGGTATTCCTTTTGGCGACATGATGCTTGACAGTGTATCCCGCACAATGGTTATGGAGAGTGAGGGAGGGATACTTATCAATCTTTTCTGTTCGCTGGGTGTGGTTGTGGTAATACTGCTGTTTAGCTTTGGCTGTACCGCAAAGGTCAACAAATTTACTCCGGTAGACGCTATACGAAACGGCGCCACCGGAGAGCGGTTTCGGAAGAAAAGTATTTTGAGACTTCATAAGAGTGGAGGAAAACCGATGTTTTTTATGGCGGCAAATGATGTGCTTAGCAGTCCCAGGCAGTTTGCGACAGTGACGCTGACTTTTACCCTCTGTCTGCTGTTGGTGCTGATACTTGTCAATTCGGTAAACACTCTGAAAAGCCCCGAACTGGTTACATCCCTGGCACTTTCCCGCAGTGATGTGTATCTGGACAGGGGTGGAGAGCAGATGGCATTTCTGGTGGAAAACGGAAGGGAGCTTTTGGAGGCGGAGCTGGAGCAGATGGAAAAGACACTTGCCGAAAACGGAATGCCTGCAAAGTGCAGTGATGATATTATGATGAACTTTGCCCTGACACATGGGGATAAAAGTACCAAATCCCGCGGCATGCAGGGGATTGGTACGACGGCGGACCAATATGTTTATTATGAGGGAACGCCGCCCCGCAGTGCAGGAGAGATTGCTGTCACCAAATATGTTGCCCAAAAGCTGGATGCGGGAATTGGAGACCGGGTGACAATACGGCAGTATGAGGGAGAAAAGGAGTATATTATTACAGCGCTGTTTCAGTCCATGAACAATATGGGTGAGGGGATTCGTTTTCACGAGGATGCAGAGTTAAGCTTTTTACAGTCGTCAGGATATTTTGCTTTCCAGATTAATTTTACCGACCATCCGACAGAAGAGCAGATAAGGGACAGAATAGAACAAATAAAAGAAATATACAATACCGATATGGTATATGATGCCGGAGAATATGTGGATGCTGTCATAGCCAGCAGTGATGTGCTGGACAGTGTGAGAGCCCTTGTTCTGATGGTGGTTATGATAATCATCGTTCTGGTGACGGTGCTTATGGAACGTTCCTTTATCACAAGGGAGCGCAGTGAAATTGCAATATTGAAAGCAATCGGGTTTGACAATGGAACCATTATAGGGTGGCATACAATGCGATTTGCCATAGTCAGTATTCTTTCAACAGTCATTGCGCTGATGCTGATGCTTCCGGTGACGGACTTTTCCATAGGACCTATTTTTAAGATGATGGGAGCGGGCTATGGTGTGCAATATGAGATTGTACCTATGGAAGTTTATCTGGTGTATCCCATAGTGGTATTGTTGGTAACAGTTGTCAGTGCATTTTTGACGGCATTGTATACCAAAACGGTTTCTGCGTCGGAAAGCAGCGGTATAGAATAGGTTCAGGGTAGACAAAAAATAAATAATAGAAGAAAATAGAGGAAAGGATTGGTGTTCCACATGTCGAATGTACTGGAAGTAAAAAATCTTTGTAAAACATATATTGTGAACAAGCGTCAGAACAATGTTTTGAAAAATGTAAATTTCACGGTTGCGGAGGGAGAAATGGTTGCCGTTATGGGCCCCTCCGGCTCCGGTAAATCCACTCTTTTGTATACGGTTTCGGGGATGGATACCATGACGGCAGGAGAGGTCTGTTTTGGAGGAAAATCTCTTGCGAAAATGAAGGCAGGGGAGCTTGCCTGCTTACGTCTGGATGAGATGGGATTTATTTTCCAGCAGATGTATATGTTGAAAAATCTTACGGTGCTGGATAACATCCTGCTTCCGGCGTTTCAGTCTAAGAAGATTAAGGAAAACCGTAAAGAAACGGTCCGGAGGGGACAGGAATTGATGCGTAAGCTGGGAATTATGGATGTGGCGGATAATGATATCAATGAGGTTTCGGGAGGACAGCTCCAGCGCGCCTGTATCTGCCGGAGTATGATGAACAGACCGAAGATGATTTTTGCTGATGAGCCTACCGGAGCATTAAACAGAACCTCCTCCGATGAAGTGATGGAGGAGCTTGCCAGGATTAACAGGGAGGGAACTACAGTTATGCTGGTTACCCATGATGTGAAGGTGGCGGCAAAATGCACCCGAATCCTCTATATTGTGGATGGAAACATCAAAGGGGAGTATAATTTAGATAAGCTTTCCTCCCCATCCTTATTGCGGGAGCGGGAGAGGACGCTCAGTAACTGGCTGATGGAGATGGGCTGGTAGGGAAATGGACTGTTACCCGGTGGGCAGTTTTGGAGGAAATATGGTTGATATTCTGATTGTGGAAGATAATAAAGAGCTGGCTGACTTACTGTGTAGTTTTCTCCGGGCGGAAAACTACACAGTGTCCGTTGCCGATACCGGGGAAAAAGCCCTGGCGCTGTTTGAGAGATATGGTGCAAAGCTTGTGATACTGGACATCATGCTGCCCGGTATGGATGGTTTTGGGGTATGTACCAGAATACGGGGACAGAGCAATACTCCCATATTGATTGTGAGCGCCAGAAGTGAAAAAGAGGACAAATTAAACGGTCTGATGCTGGGTGCGGATGATTATATTGAGAAGCCTTATGACATTGATATTATGCTGGCGAAAATCAGTGGGATTTTTAAGCGCAGGTACGCACTGGATGAAATCTGCGACGGGGACCTTAGACTGAACAAGAGCAGCCGGACGGCATACAAAAATGAGGTTCCCATAGAAATGACTGTCAAGGAGTTTGAACTATTATGTCTTCTGATGGAAAATAAAGGCAGGGTCATGACGAAAGAGTATCTGTTTAACCGGATTTGGGGCAGTGACAGCTTATCGGAACAGCAGACCCTTACGGTTCACATAAAATGGATTCGGGAGAAAATAGAGGATGAGCCGAAAAAACCACAGAGAATCATAACAGTGTGGGGGACGGGGTACAAATATGTATGAAAAAGTTTGACAGAATTTTTGGGGTGGTTATGGCAGCAGTTCTCCTGCTGGCTGTGGGGTTCAATGTGTATTTTTTTGCCCCGGATAATAGAGCGGGGGGCAGGCCCTGGCAGGTGGAAATCGGCAGGCTTGCGCTGGAAATTGCAGATATCGGAGCAGAGAGCGGGAATCCGGCAGGTATGAACCCGGAAAACATAGATTTGTCCGCGTACGACTATGTAAGACATATCGAACCACAAAGTAGTGGTGGCAGGGAATTTTATGATGTGGACAGCGAGTATGCCGTGAGAGAAATAAATGGAGTTTTATACCGGTTCGATTATAGCACAGAGGTTGGAAAGCAGAAGGAGAGAACTGCCTGGACAGTGAATCTTGTTCTGTTATTGATGTCTGCGTTGCTTTTTGGTGTGCTGCTGTTTGTACGGCAGAAAATCCTGTCCCCTTTTGATAAGCTGACGGATGTCCCCTACGAACTGGCAAAAGGCAATCTGATTTCCCCGATACAGGAAAACAAGAGCCGTTTTTTTGGAAGATTTGTCTGGGGCGTGAATCTGCTGCGGGAGAATATGGAGCACCAGAAACAGCGTGAGCTGGAGCTGCACAAAAGCAGGAAAACGCTGTTGCTGTCTCTCTCCCATGATATCAAAACGCCGCTGGCTGCCATTAAGCTGTATGCGGGAGCATTGTCAAGGGAGCTTTATTCTGATAGGGAAAAACAGCGTGAAATAGCAGGGTGTATTAAGGAAAAGGCGGATGAGATTGACAGCTACGTTTCCCAGATTATCAGTGCTTCCAGAGAAGATTTTTTAAATTTTGAGGTGGATATGGATGAGTTTTATCTTTCCGCACTCATGAGCAGTATCAAAGAGTATTATAGCGAGAAACTTGCCCTGATAAAGACAGAATTTTCCGTAGGAGAGTTTTCGGACTGTCTTATCAGGGGGGATATAGACAGAAGTATAGAGATTGTGCAGAATATTATGGAAAACGCCATCAAGTATGGAGATGGAAGAGCAGTGAAAATTACTGTGTTTGAGGAGGACGGCTGTGTGCTGGTGGAGATAGAGAACAGCGGCTGTACCCTTTCGGAGGCAGAGCTGCCGCATATTTTTGAAAGCTTCTGGAGAGGAGCCAACAGTGGAAAGGTGGAGGGAAGCGGACTGGGACTGTATATATGCAGGCAGCTTATAGGCAAAATGGGCGGTGAGATTTTTGCCCGGAGGGATGGGGATTTTATGAGGGTCACTGTGGTATTCTGCGAGGCATAGGCGCTTTTGGTGGGCGGACAGCCCAATTAGTCTGCGATACAGCGAAGCAGTTCCTGCATCTGCCGGATTCCCCGTTTCTGGGAACGGATAATGGCATCCAGTATGGGTACAAGGTCTTCGCAGATGGGATATTGCAGTGTGGTTTCGGAAAGCTTCACAGCGCCTTCGTGGTGGGGTATCATTTCCCGGATGAAATTAGCGTTTATCCGGTTGTCACTGCAGGCATGTTCCATCTCTTCAAACATGGCATACATGATTTTGTTTACGCTGCGCCGGTATAGATTCAAATCCTGACCGGAGTTACTGCACTTTTTACAGCAGTCTAAGATTTGTTCCATGTTTTCAATACTTTTTGTCTGCTCTACAATAATCTGTGTGGCAATCTGCTGGAGCGGAATATTTGTGGTATACCGTAAGATATTTTTTGACATCTCAATGGCAGCTTTGTGATGGGGAATCATCTGTACAATAAAGTTATGGGAAATGCTGTCGCAGAGTTTCGCCTGGGTCATTCCCTCTATCATTTTCTCCAGAATACAATAAAAGGTATTCAGATATTCTTTGGTGACATTGCTTAAATAACATGTCTCGTTCATAAGCGTCTCTTTTCATATCATATTTTCTTTGTTTATTATATGCGAATAGATGATATCTGCAACGGTATTATAATTATTGTAAACATAAATTTTTCGGAACTGGAATGCCGGTATGCTATAACCGGAAAGTATATACTGATGAACAAATGGGCACTTGTGCGAAAAGGAACAGTCGGGTTATACTAAAACCATGGAGTACTGTCGCAATATTTATAAATCAGAGAAAATATCAGTAGGAACAGGAGGAAGAGATTACCATGAGAGAAAAAATTGTACAGACAGCAGGCAGGGACAGTCTGGGAACATTCGCTCCGATGTTTGCCCATTTAAATGATGATGTTTTGTTTGGTGAGGTGTGGAATGAGGAATCCATTTCTGTGAAAACAAGAAGTATTATCACAGTTGTGGCACTGATGGCATCCGGTATTACGGATTCTTCTCTCCAGCATCATCTCCAGAATGCCAGGAATAATGGTGTCACCAGGGAAGAGATTGCCGCCATTATCACACATGCCACAATGTATACAGGGTGGCCCAAGGGTTGGGCGGTTTTCAGACTTGCCAAAGAAATCTGGAAAGAAGAAGAGCCTGCCCTGACAGAAAAAGAAAAGTATCAGAACAGCATTTTCTTCCCCATAGGTGAGCCTAACGATGCGTTTGCTGCTTATTTTGTGGGACAAAGTTACCTCGTCCCTGTTTCCACCGAGCAGGTTGTGGTTTTTAATGTGACCTTTGAGCCGGGATGCCGCAATAACTGGCATATTCATCATGCAAAGAGCGGCGGTGGACAGATGTTAATCTGTGTAGGCGGACGCGGATATTATCAGGAATGGGGCAGTGAGCCGGTGGAGATGGTTCCGGGAACTATAATTAACATTCCGGCGAATGTAAAACACTGGCATGGTGCAGCTCCTGGTGAGTGGTTCTCCCACCTTGCTGTGGAAGTGAGCGGAGAGGAAACACATACGGAATGGTGTGAGCCGGTAGATGCAGCGGAGTATGAAAAATTAAATTAATTTTGTTGTTTTTTGACATTAAACACCAGAGTATTACCTCCATTTTAGACAAGAATAATAGAGTAACTTATTAATCTGTCGAAAATGGAGGTATTTCTCATGAAAGAATCTGCCACATGTAGCTGTACGCAGGAAACACTGGCGATGGGTTCTTTTCCCATGCAGAAGTGGTGTGAGCCTTACGAGTTGGGCGTTGCATTATGCCATGGTACCATTTTTCCTTGTCTGAATATGAAATTTTTTGCCGCAGAAGATATACCTTGTTCTTTTTTGGATAATGCTGCCAGCGAAAAATTATCAGAGCGCGAAAGGGCAATGAATGAAATATCAATGGTTGGATTTGCCATAAACGATTTAACCCTTTATCTTGATACCCATCCTGACTGTGAACAGGGCAAAAAGCTGATGAAGGAGCTTTTGCAGAAGCGTTATGATGGACTGGCGGATTATGCTGCAAAATATAATCCCCTTACCCAGTTGTCCATTATAACCGGTAAACCGGATTCTGCAAAATACGGGTGGGACGAGGGACCCATGCCATGGGAAGGGGGGCTAATCTGATGTGGGCTTATGAAAAAAGATTACAGTATCCTGTTAAAATCAAAAAAACATGTCCCAAGACGGCACAGTTGATTATCAGCCAGTATGGAGGTCCCGACGGAGAACTCAGTGCGTCCATGCGGTATCTGGCACAGCGTTATTCCATGCCGGTGAAAAAAGTGGGCGGTCTGCTGACAGATATTGGCACGGAGGAAATCAACCACATGGAAATTATCTGTGCCATGGTTTATCAGTTGACAAGAAATCTTACCCCGGAGCAGGCGAAAACAGCAGGATTTGATGCGTATTATGTGGACCATACTGCCGGACTGTGGCCCCAGGCAGCCGCCGGAGTTCCCTTTACCGCACTGGAATTCCAGTCCAAAGGGGATGCCTTTGCTGACCTTTATGAGGACCTGGCAGCAGAGCAGAAAGCGCGGACGGTATATGAAAACCTTCTGCGTGTCATTGAAGACCCGGATGTCAGGGCACCGCTAAAATATCTGCGGGAAAGAGAGATTGTGCATTTCCAGCGTTTCGGGGAAGCCATAGAAATGACGAAGGAAAGACTGGATGCCAATAATTTTTATTATTTTAATGCGGAATTTGACAAGAAAATGTTTGATAATAAGCTATAGAATTGAAAGGTCAGTAATGATTGGAAATTTACTAAATGCCCCCGGTCTGAAAAGATACGGGGGTTTTGGGCGGAGTTTATATGTTTATCTATATTTGCAATAGTCAGGGTCTATAATTTTCCAGACTGATTAGTTTTTTTAAATTGTCTGGAAAGGTAAGTTTATTCAGTGGAACACCTTTTGCAACATAGCGTATATCTCTATAAATAGGATGAGAGCGGGATGCTTTTTTTGAGAAAACTGCTAAGATTTGATATGCTTCGTTGGAAAGCTTGCGAATATCTTTGCACAATGCAGAACTTGGTACATAATACCCACACTTATCGTATGTAAATCCCAGACAAAAATTGGTAGTTCCGGCTAGACGATCGATAGTCAGTTTGGGTCGGGAGCCATTATAAATTGCTGTCATTTTTGAGATTTTTAAAAAGTTTATAATGAGGGGAAGTGTGGTTAGCTTTAACGCAGTAGTTCCATCTGTACGGAATCGGATTTCACATGGTTTCAATTTTTGGCGAACACATTTTTGGTAGAATTGCAGGGAGTTGACAATAGCTTTTCCGTTGTCGTCAATATATTCAATTCCGGTTAGATGCTGAAAGTTTCTGGCCAGAAAAACACTTTCAAAGAATTCAATGCAATTCGTATTTCGATTTCTATATATAAAAATATAGTTGTTTCCCTTTAATATTTCCTCGTAATCTTTTGCAGAAGAAGTGATAATGCGGATTGCATCATTTAAAGAATATGTATTTCTTTTCATAAGAACATCCTTTCCGGATAAGATAATCTGAAATGTAGAAAATTTAAAAGGAGAATCGTAATACCATAGTATTAGAACTCTCCTTTTATGGCTAATTTTTCTGTTGTCCGCCAACTACCAGCACATATGTCTGGTAAAGATTCAGGTTTTTCCGATGCCTGTCAACTACCGGCACATACGTCCGGGAAGTATTTCGGATTGAGGTGTTAGCCCACCGGAAACAGCACGCCGTTTCCTTCTACTATTATTATATGGGAGAGAGCTTTTTATGTCAATTTAATTTAATTTATTCCCAATTTATCATATCAACAGCAATCTTCGTTTTCGTCAGAGAACAGCAATCTATTATTTTATATGAAAACTTATTATGTGCATTCTTTATTTGCTGAACATGGAAAAATGCGCATACTAAAATCTACATTATATATTTACTTAATTCTCTGCAAATCTGATATGTGAGATTTTAGTTTTTTACATTGTTGAGGCAAGGTTTTCTTCTAGGGAAACGCTGATTAATTCAAGCTATTCCATATGATTTCTGATATTATATA
>CAZRZM010000124.1:0-10080 GCA_964604575.1 uncultured Acetatifactor sp. | reverse complement strand
TATTTTAATCTAAAAATTTTCAATATAAATGATTCTTATTTAGAAATTGACTGCACTAATTATCATATAGAACATCTCCAAAAAAGGAATGGCATATTTTTAACCACAAAAAATACAGATGATTCTTTTCATATAAATATTCTAATTCCAAATCACTAATATAACGGTAAACTGCCCCCTCCACCCTGGATATGAACAAAAAAACGTGGCTTCGACATATAAACCATGCACGAAGCCACGAAAAATATCCTACAGAACTCCCTCTGCCATTTTATAAATCCTTCCCCTTCCCATAAGATAAGTATCTTCCCCATTAGATACAATAGAGTAGGCATCTCTGGGAATATCCAGTGTCTTTACAATCTTACCGTCCATAAAACCATACAGCTTGTCATCCACTGCCCATATAATACCATCCTTACCCCTTATGACACCGTACTGTCCCCTGCAGCCTGCTTTGGAAGGCTCCAGCAGGCTGCCTCCCCTGCCGACTTTATAACGGTAAATACTGCGCATGGCATCATCGGTAATCAAAAATTCCTCCCCCTCCAGCGCAGGAGCCAGCCGCAGTGTTCTCGCCAGGTCAATAGTTCCCTGCAGGGCAGTTTTTCCATCGGGCGCCATATAGTACTCTGTAATTTCCTGCTCTGCCTGCACCGCAAACATGCCCGGATAATCCATCTGCGCCGGGCGGTATACCACCTCCGGCTTACACTCCGATGCAGCCGTACGCACCAGCTCCACCATAGTGTCATAGGGATTCTCTATGGAAACCGCATATACTTTCTCACTTCTGCGGTAGAACCAGGAGAAAAATGGATGAAAATTTTTCTCATCATGGTTCTGGAATGACTGTCCCGGCACGGTCTTCTTAAGCTCAGAATAATCAGCCGCCACTAATAGATTGCCCACCGTGTCTGCTGCCAGAGCCGCAGGCATAAAATGCAAATCAAAAAATGGAAGGATACACTCCTTTTCCCTATTATACTGGTAGATTCTCTTCTGGGATTTATCGCACCAGTAAAAATTACCCTGCCTGTCAAAAGCTGCCCCCTGGGCAAAATCAAATCCCGATGCCAGGGCCTCATAGCCGTCCACCACTTCCGTCTGCGGCCTGCGGTTTGTTTTTCCGGTAATAACCAGCTTTGCATATTCAGGAGATTTTGCAAAAAACCCGCTGGTGGCATCCTCCAGGGACACTGTAAACAGATAATGCATCTGTGCCTTATTATGCAGATTCATAAACACAATATTCCTGCTGTCCCATGTGCGGATACCTGTCTCAAAGGTTCGGTCCACTGCCACCACCCGGAACAGAAAGTAATTTACAAATGTAATATCCCTGCAGGATACCAGCTCCATGGGGAGACATTTAAGTCCTTCCGCTTTCTCCTCCTCTGTCTGAAGAGCATAAAATGTCCAGTTGGATACCTTGTACAAAAGCATTTCACTACGCACATGATGCTCCAGGGAAATGGCATACATACGCCCCTTCGTATGAGTGTTCGTAATTGCAATGCCCGACTGGGTATAAGGGCTGGCGCTCCACACATCTTTAAAAATACCACCGCCGCCATTGGTAATCCAGAGGCTCGCATACTGGTTGTCCCAGATACGGTCCGGGTCATAATCCGCTGTGCGGCTGGGGTTATACAGATATGCAAATGCATTCCGGCCATCCCGGAGCATACAGCCATGTCCTCCCAGAAATTTCACGTCATTCATATAAGAATTTTCGCCTGCCATCCATTTGATACCTGCGGCCCTGGGGTTTTTGCCCGCCGTATCAATTCCAATGCCGTTAATGCAGACAAACCCGCCCGCTGCTGTCTCCACCACAGGCTTAGGTGTGCCAAAGCCGGAGAACGCCGGGGTGTCATCCACAATGGCAATCTGTGTGGTGACAGGGTTGAAGCCGTACAGACTCACTCCCTCAGGCAGTAAAATGGTGTCTGATACGCGGTAAATTCCCTGGGGGAAATATAATACCTTTTCTGCGGCAAGCGCATCACAGATGGCCTCGGTATCATCTGCCTCCCCATCTCCCACTGCTCCGTATTTTTTCACTGACACCCATTGCTCCATGGGACAAAGCGGCGGAATATCCCCTCTGGATATCTGTCCTAACTCTGCAAGAGGCCTGCAGTTCATAATCTCCTGCAGGGAAGCCTCCTCCATGTCGCTCATCACATATCCACGGGTGTATTCCTCGACTTCATAGCAGCCTTCTTCCCTTCGCACATATTCACCGGTATCTGCGCGCCTCATCAAAACAGGCACATTCTGACAGCGCAGCCTCCTGATATTCATCTGCTGTATCACATTGTCGGACTGACAGCTCGTAATCGCCTCTTCGGAAATATTCTCAAAAATACAGTCCTCCAGATATAACTTCTCCCAAGCCTGGGGCAGATACAAATCAAAGGCTTTTCTAGTGTTGCGGATATGAAGACGAAATGCCGTAAATCCGGTCATGGAACTTAAAATGGCAGTACATTTTTGTCCGTCAAACACACAGTCCAGCAGCGCAAAAGGCCACCCCGGAGAACACATTCTACATATAATACCATACCTGCCACCCTGGAAAGTAAGGTCCTCCATCTCATTTCCCACATCAAAAAGACCTGCCAGACCATCTCCCAAATCAAAATGGCAGTGACTGATAAAACCATGCTGTGCAAAATGGGCGCGGATACAGACCGCTCCCGGATTGTTCCCTTCAATACGAAAATCAATATTGGTGAGCGCACTGTAAAAAGTACCTGCGTTGGCGTCTTTTGGCTCCCGGGCATCCACATCATTATCTCCGATAAACCAGAACATATATTTTGCACCGGGATAACCGCCCATAAACATCTGCATAAGCGGGTCATTTTCACCCTGCACCTGACCCTCATACCCTTCTGTACCCTCAGGCAGAATAAACACCGGGCGTTTTTCTCCATATCCAATGAGACGAACCGCCCTGGGAATCAGAACCGTCTCTTTTAAGCGGTATTCCCCCTCTGGAATATAAAGAATACCATACTGCTGCTCATCCACCAGCCTCTTTAACGCTTTCTGTAACACCCCGCTGACATCATCCGATGCTTCCCTCAGCTCCGGGAACTCTTCCTCAGTAAAAAAAATCCCCATCTCATCTTCAAACCTCTGCTGATACACCGACTCTTTCCCATACCACATAATCTTCTTCTCCCATATTAAATTTCAAAATTGTATTAACAGTTCAACCATTCTCATTTCAGCGGACATACTACAGTCGTTCCTATGAAGACTGTATGCCAACGTCGGCACTTAGGCACCGTACTCTGGTGCCTTATGTGTCCGCTACGTTGGCATTCAAGCGCGAGCGCGTCTGAATAGGAACGACTGTAGTATGTCCGCGTGACTTGGTGCAAGGCTGAACTGTTATTATATCTTCTCCAGCGCCTGCGCCAAATCCGCAATCAGGTCCGCCGCATCTTCCAGACCGCAGGAATATCTCACCAAATCAGGATATACTCCACATGCCTCCAGCTCCTCATCATTCATCTGTCTGTGGGTGGCACTTGCGGGATGCAGACAACAGGTTCTGGCGTCTGCCACATGGGTTTCAATGGCACCCAGTTTTAAGTTCTTCATAAAAGCTTCTGCGGCTTTTCTGCCACCCTTTATACCAAAACTTACTACACCGCAGGAACCATTAGGCAGGTATTTCTTTGCCAGCTCATGATACTTATCCCCTTCCAGTCCACAGTAGTTTACATAGCTGACTTTTTCATGCTTACTTAAAAATTCTGCAACCGCCTGGCCGTTCTCGCAATGACGCTTCATTCTCACATGCAGGCTCTCCAGACCCATGTTCAGCAGAAAAGCATTCTGCGGGGACTGTATGGAGCCTAAATCCCTCATAAGCTGGGCTGTTGCTTTTGTAATATAGGCACCGCCTATACCAAATTTTTCCGCATAAGTGATACCGTGGTAGCTGTCATCCGGTGTACACAGTCCAGGGAACTTGTCCGCATATTTCATCCAGTCAAATTTACCGCTGTCCACAATACATCCGCCCACACCTGCGGCATGACCGTCCATGTATTTGGTGGTGGAATGGGTTACGATATCTGCTCCCCACTCAAAGGGACGGCAGTTTACGGGCGTTGCAAAGGTATTGTCCACAATAAGAGGTACTCCATGGGCATGGGCTGCCTCCGCGAATTTCTCGATATCAAGTACTGTCAATGCGGGATTGGCAATGGTTTCTCCAAAAACCGCTTTGGTATTAGGCTGAAATGCCGCGTCCAGCTCCTCCCTTGTGCAGTCCGGGTCAATAAAAGTAAAATCAATACCCATTTTCTTCATGGTTACTGCAAACAAGTTATAGGTTCCGCCGTAAATGGAACTGGAGGCAACTACATGGTCGCCGCAGGACGCAATATTAAATACTGCGTAAAATGATGCCGCCTGGCCGGAAGAAGTCAGCATTGCTGCGCTGCCACCCTCCAGCTCGCAGATTTTCTTTGCCACCGTATCATTGGTGGGATTCTGTAATCTGGAATAGAAATAGCCCTCTGCCTCCAAATCAAATAACTTTCCCATATCCTCACTGGTAGCATATTTAAATGTTGTGCTCTGGATAATGGGAATCTGTCTCGGCTCCCCATTTCCCGGAGTATACCCTCCCTGCACACACTTTGTTCCTAAATTGTATTCACTCATTTTTTTCCTCCTTTTTCGATAACCGCTTCTAATACCCTAATTTGTAACTGTTCAGAACCAAGCAAATTTATAGGAAAAATGACGTTGAAAGCTTGCTTTCATAAGGCATTCTTCCTATAAATTTATTTGGCGAGAGCCAAATATGAGCAAAATGGGAGCTGCGTAGCAGCATTTTGCGAATGGTTCTGAATAGTTACCATAATTTTAATCTCTTTTATCACATAACACAAGAACAATGTATCTTGGAAAGTATGATTTCTTTTATCTGTTTCCCGATTTGTTCTCTATCCTCTTCTACCTCGTCCATCATCTGCTGACTTACTTCTCTGTCTCCATACAAAAACTGTTCGTAGGACTCCATGGACTTCAGTAAAATCTCATATCTCTGCTCTATCCGGCTATTCAGTTCCTGCAGCGTTTCTGCTTCTTCCCGGCGGATGCCCAGCAGGAATAATAACCTCAAATTTCTCTGCATTCGCGCACGATACCTCTCTGAGGGGGCCATTTTTTTATAACGATATTTTCTCACCAGTCTGTCCAGTGCCAGAAACAGCACAACCAGTAATAGAAAAGTTCCTGCTGCCACACCCAACATGGAAAATAGACGATTACCCTGCACCAGTTCCTCTTCTTCCACCGGCAATGACTCCTCTTCCTGAACAGGCAGATTCTCAGGTGTCATATCAGGTGGTCTGTTCATAATTCCCGACTGTAAACGCTCTTCCTTCGTTTTCCAGGAAACATAACGATATTCTCTGCGTCCTGGTGTAGGCTCAAAAGGAATCCAGCCCACACCTTCAATATAGGCTTCCGGCCAGGCATGAGCCATGGTATTATAAACCTGCACCTCCTGGTTTTTTATGGGTACACAGTACCCCTGCACATATCTTGCGGGAATGCCTTCCGCTCTCGCCAGAAGTACAAAAGCTGTAGCAAAATAAGTACAATATCCTTCTTTCTTTTCCAGCAGAAAATAATCCAGAAAATCCGACACACTCTGCACATCCTCCGGAATCATTCCCGGCGAAAGTGTGTACTGATAATCGGACAGCGCCTCTTCCAGCTTCCGCAGTTTCCCAATATTACTGTCCTCCGACCCTGTTACCTGATTTAACCACTCCTGTACTTCTTCACTGACAAGGACATCCTGCACATATCTTAGCTTCATAACACTGCGGTACTCCTCCAGCTCCGCAAAAGGAATTTCCATCCCCCCTCCGGCATAATGGGAAACCGCACTTTTCCATAATTCCTCTTTCTCCTCCTCCGTAAGACCTGCCTGGGTTCTCTGTATCTCCTCAAATAAGTTATCAAAAATCTCATTTCCCAGATTCATGCGGTAATATGTAATTTCATACTCTGTTCCGTATTTCCGCTTCGCACCCCTTGACAGACTGTTTTCCGTCAGGGACAGATTCTGCCGGTTTTTCCCCACATACAGACTCCTCATCTTCTGGGGAATAAACAAAGCGCGTGTACTGATATTCTGATACCGCACCTTAAGTTTTGTGCTTCGCATATAATCATCCCGATTATCACTGTCATACATCATAACGGCATATAATGTTTCAAGGCAGTCCATCAACTGCTGCCTGTTATCAATATCCCACTCTGTATACCACTGACGCCCGTCAAAGGAATCATTGACAATACCTGCAAGGTACAGATTTTCAGAGCCGGTGCCTGAACGCTTAACCTGCATCACCTTCTGTTCACTTAGCTGCACTTCCCCCTGAAGGCTGTTCTCCTCTGAATAGCCGCTCATCGCCACCGCAAATTCCGTACCCCCACCTATATTCCATTCACTCGCCAGATTAATTACTACTTCCTTTATCTTCTCTGTGGCATCTTTCAGAAAAGTCCATTCAAACTTTTCCTCTGAATAGGGCATCACACACAATAGAACCAAATACAACACAAGAAAAGGGGAAATCCAAATCATATGCTGCCGGATACTGTGAATCTTATTCTTGTCCCAACGCTCCTGCGTCCACTCCACCAGCGCAAATAGAAAATACCCCAGAATACTTATAACCCCTGCATGGGAAACGCTCTGTTTTCCAAACATCATAATGAGCAGATATCCCATCAGGATACCTGCTGTCAGCCTTTTTACCATGCGGTTTCTATTGGCAGCCAATTCATAGACATAACAGCAGACTGCAATTATCACAGCCTGCATTCCTGTATATCCCCCTACCCACTCTTTCTGCCAGTGGTGCCCGTTTCCAAGCCAGTCCAGATAATTCTGGAGATAAATCCCCATCTGTGTCCTTCCGATATACCACAGTAAGATACCCGATACCGCAATCACTCCGCAAAGAAGAATGACCCTGCCGCGGCCGGGCAGATACTGCATTCCCGCAAACACAAAAACCACCACACAGGCAAGAAGCACATGGACAATGGAAGGATTTCCGATACCCACAAACTTTCCGATTCCAAACAATACAACACAGACTGCGATTCCTGCACTCCAAATCTGGTAAACTGCATTGCTGACTTTCGTTCTTTTATCCTCCATCACAACACACCCTCCAGACTTTCATCTGCTGAAATCACAATCACTTTTCTACGCTCATTGTTAAATTCCAGATATTTACCTTCCGATTCTTCCGTCACCAGATAAATAACCGTAATTACTCCTCGGCTATTCATCTCCTCCGTAAATACAAGTATTTCATCGTCTATTACATGCAAAACAAAAAAAACTACATGGGAATCCCCAAAAATTCCCTTTTTCTGTACTTCCTGTAAATCTACTCCGGTATCTCTCCCCTCTTCAAAAGAAAAGGCTGTTATTCTGCTGTAAAAATGCTCAAACTCCCGTATTCCTGATAAAACAAAGGACTCTGTCCCGCCACATATGGAGACTCTGATATTTTTTGTGGAAAAATAATGGGCAAGCGCAATTACAATTTCCAGTATTCTATTTTCCAGAGGCAGGTATTCCCGCATTCTTTCACTATAACGTTTTCCATCAAAGAAAACCGTAATTCCCTGATTTTCTTCTCCTGTCATAGTACGCACTTTGAGATGCTGTTCCCTCGCAGTAGCTTTCCAGTTGATATACTTTCTGGCATCTCCGGGTACATAATCCCGCACTACCACATCCGGCTCCTCTTTTAAATAGAAAACCTCTCTCCGGGTCATCTGCAGTATCTCCCGGATACTGTTTAATTCATCCAATATTACAATTCTGGGTGCCACCACAGCCTTTAAGGTGCCGGGAAGGCGATAACGCACCTGAAAGATGCGGAAAAAATCCGTTACCATAATCTCTTTGATGCCAACCTCATACTCTCCACGGTACTGGCAGACCATATTCGTAATACGCTCATGGCGGTCTCCCGGAAGCAGTTCAAACTCCTCATCCTCCTGCATATTTTCCACATAAGAAAAGGAGGAAAACATTTTCACACGAATACTGGAAAAGGCATACCACACATCATTCTGGAGTATAAAACGATAGGAAACCGGTTCTCCACAGACACTGATTCTCTGTCCCAGCTCCTGATAAATCCGAAACTGGAGGTATACCATAAACAGATAGATAAAAGAAATAAGAGGCAGCAGTGTTACGGCAAAGAAAATACCGTAACTGACTGCTCCCCCATAAAAACTAATGCCTGCCAAAGAAAGCAGCCATACGATTAACAAGATCCATCTACGTCCTTTCATACGGGTACCTTTGCTTTCAATATAAGACTTTTCAATATTTTTTCTACATCTTCCTTATGAATCCTGGCTTCTGATGTCAGGGTAATGCGGTGTCTCAAAACAGAATCTGCCATTGCCTTCACATCATCCGGCTTCACAAAATCTCTCTGCTCCAGAAATGCCTTCGCCTGGGATGCCCGCACAAAAGCTAAAAGTGCTCTGGGACTGGCACCCAGCAGAAACCTCTCCTCCTGTCTGGTAAGCGTAACCATTTCCTCCATATATCCTAAAACTGCATCTGATACCTTTACGTTCTTCACCATATCCTGCATTTTCACAATATCTTCCGCCGTACATACCACCTCTACTGTATCCGGCGTTTTACGGCCCAGAAACTGCCGCGCCATCTGTATTTCACGCTCTGCATCCGGGTAGCCGATGGAAAGTCGCATCAGAAAACGGTCCATCTGTGCTTCCGGCAAAGGATATGTGCCCAGAAACTCCACCGGGTTCTGGGTGGCAATCACCATAAAGGGCTGGGGCAGCTTATAACTTACGCCGTCCACTGTCACCTGGCCTTCCGCCATTGCTTCCAAAAGACTTGCCTGGGTTTTGGGTGCTGTCCGGTTAATTTCATCCGTCAACAGAATCTGGTGCATAATTACACCTTGCCTGTACTCAAACTCCTGCGTCTTCTGGTTATACACAGAAATGCCCACAATATCGCCGGGCAGGGTATCCGGTGTAAACTGTACCCTTGCAAAGCTTCCCTGAATGGTTCTGGCAAGCACACCCGCCAGCGTTGTTTTTCCTACTCCGGGAACATCCTCCAGCAGCACATGTCCTCCTGCCAGAAGACATATCACAAGCTTTTCCACAACGCTCTCTTTTCCCACAAAAACACTGTTGATATTCTCTTGTATTTTAGATGCCAGTTCCCTATACTTCTGTTCGCTCTGCTCCATTCCCACAGCCCTCCTATAGCTATTCCAAATCTTTTTTTCTTTTTTTATAATCAGGCATGAAAGCTGCCACCAGATTCCAGAATTCTCTGGAGTGATTGGGATGAATGAAGTGGGCAAATTCATGTAACACCACATATTCGATACTGCTTCGCGGCGCTTCTATCAGATAGCTGTTTAACGTGATAACACCCTTTGCAGGCTGGCAGGAACCCCAGCGGGAGGTCATGCGGCGGATTTTTATCTCGGGATAAGCTACTCCATAAGGGGCAAACAAAGGATATACCTCGTCACATATTTCCCGAAACAGCTTTTCCCGGCTTTCCTTAAGCCACTTCTCCATAAAAAGCTCTTTGTGACGAAAATTATCCATATCCTTTACCTTTAAATACAGGATACCGCCTTCCATAAAAATCTCTTCCCTGGCCGCTTCCACCACTTCTAACCGATAATCCCTGCCCAGCAGACGAATCTGTTCTCCG
This sequence comes from uncultured Acetatifactor sp., assembly GCA_964604575.1. Classification (GTDB taxonomy): domain Bacteria; phylum Bacillota; class Clostridia; order Lachnospirales; family Lachnospiraceae; genus Acetatifactor. Next base: position 281 of record CAZRZM010000124.1, on the reverse strand, counting down.
TTTGTATACGCTGTGGGCATCTGTGGGGCTTTGCTCTGTTTTTCCTCATATCTGTCCAGTGCTGCAAAAATAAAAACCTGTTTCTCCCGGATAAAGCTCTCTATAAAAGACAGTGGTACTCTTCTGCCTGCAGAAACACACACCGTTCCGTCCGGCTTTATCCGCAAATTCACATTTTTTACTGTTTTTCTGGTAAGGGTATAGGACAATTCCCTATTTCCACATTTGATATGTCTAATTACTGTCTGTTCCTTTTTCCCTGCTGCTTTTGCAATGCTTTT
>CAZRZM010000123.1:0-10102 GCA_964604575.1 uncultured Acetatifactor sp. | reverse complement strand
CAGAAGCCCTGACACAGCACCTCGATTTCCGCAAAATATACTGGAAAGAGGAAAGACTGAGCTGTTACGCCCGGGCTTCCTTACACGGAAGAAAAGGTTGACAAAATAAGTTTTTTTGCATATTCTTGTTAATAGATAATATGGCAAAGGCGTTAAACGTATTGAGGGAAAGGCACAGCCTTTAAATAGAGTGGAACCGCGGATAAATTCGTCTCTGGCACGAATTTGCCGCGTTTTTTCATATATCAGGCAAGTCATATAAGCATTTGAAAGCAGCCGGAGCGCAGAAATGGGGATTTATATGGGAATGTTTCGTAATATCAGGGAAGAAATCAGGATTATCAGGGAGCGTGACCCGGCAATACACTCCTCCATGGAGGTGTTTCTTTATCCGAGTTTCAAGGTGATGCTTCATTATCGTCTGGCACACAAATTATATCTGAAAAAACACTTTTTTTTAGCGCGCTATATCTCCCAGCGGGGAGTGCGCAAAACCGGAATAGAGATTCATCCGGGAGCACAGATTGGAAAAGGATTTTTTATAGACCATGGAAATGGGGTGATTATCGGCGAGACAACCATTATCGGTGATAATGTGACCTTATATCAGGGTGTAACTCTGGGAGGAACGGGTAAGGAGCATGGCAAACGCCATCCCACCATAGGAAACAATGTGATGATTAGTGCGGGAGCCAAGGTTCTGGGATCCTTTACCATTGGGGACAATTCCAAAATAGGCGCCGGAAGTGTGGTTTTGAGTGAGGTTCCGCCAGGCTCTACTGTGGTGGGTGTTCCGGGACGTGTTGTGAAGCGTAATAATGTTTTGCTTCCCCAGGAGACCATGAACCAGACTGACCTGCCTGACCCGGTGCGGGAGGATATTACGAATCTCCAACATGCCAACACGGAGCTGACGAACAGACTGCTGGAACTGGAGAACGAAATAAAACGGATGCAGAAAAATACAGAGTGAAGAAACAAAGAGAAGGAAGAAAGGAAAGAAGTCATGCAGATTTATAATACCTTAACTAAGAAAAAAGAAGAATTTGTGCCCCTGGAGCCGGGAAAGGTTAAAATGTACGTCTGTGGACCCACGGTTTATAATCTGATTCATATCGGCAATGCCCGTCCCATGATTGTGTTTGATACGGTGCGCCGTTATATGGAACACAAGGGGTATGAGGTAAATTATGTCTCCAATTTTACAGATGTGGATGACAAGATTATCAAGAAGGCAATCGAAGAGGGTGTGGATGCGACAGTGATTTCCGAGCGGTATATCGCGGAATGTAAAAAGGATATGGCAGCCATGAACGTAAAACCTGCCACCACCCATCCCAAGGCAACCGAGGAAATCTGCGGAATGCTGGAGATGATTCAGACACTGATAGATAAAGGTCATGCTTATGCGGTCCCGGATGGCACGGTTTATTTCCGGACCAGAAGCTTTCAGGAATATGGCAAGCTCTCCCATAAGAATCTGGATGATTTGCAGGGCGGAAACCGGGCATTGCTGGTTTCCGGTGAGGACCAGAAAGAGGATGCGTTTGATTTTGTACTCTGGAAACCCAAAAAGGAAGGCGAGCCCTACTGGGAGTCTCCGTGGTGTGAGGGGCGTCCCGGATGGCATATTGAGTGTTCCGTCATGAGCAAAAAATATCTGGGAGAAGAGATTGACATCCACGCAGGCGGTGAGGACTTAGTATTTCCACACCACGAAAATGAGATTGCACAGTCGGAGGCTGCGAATGGGAAGAACTTTGCAAAATATTGGATGCACAATGCCTTTCTGAACATTGATAATAAAAAAATGTCCAAATCTCTGGGCAATTTCTTTACGGTGAGGGATATCAGCGAAAAATATGATTTGCAGGTGCTGCGTTTCTTTATGCTTTCGGCTCATTACAGAAGTCCCCTGAATTTCAGCGGGGAATTGATGGAGGCAGCAAAGAACGGTTATGAGAGAATTGTGACCTGTGTGGACAATCTAAACTATTTATTAGGAAATGCTGTTACGGAAGAGATGTCGGAGGAAGAGAAGCAGTTACTTGTGCAGGCGGATGAGTTCACCCGCAGATTTGATGAGGCGATGGATGATGATTTTAATACAGCAGATGCCTTATCAGTGATTTTTGAACTGGTTAAGTTTGTAAATACCAACGTAGGCGCGGCAGGCAGTAAAGCCTTCCTGCAGGCACTGAAGGAAGAAGTAATTATGCTCTCTGATATCTGTGGACTGATTGTGGAGAAGAAAGCTGAGATTCTGGATTCGGATATTGAGCAGTTGATTGCAGAGCGTCAGACTGCCAGAAAAGAAAAGAATTTTGCCCGGGCAGACGAAATCAGGGAGGAACTTCTGGCAGAGGGTATTATTCTGGAAGATACGCGTGAGGGTGTCAAATGGAAAAGAGCATAGGAATACTGGAACAGATAAAGATAAGTTTTGACTGTGGCGGTCAGGATATCAGAGGCTATTCTCCGCTGGCGCTGGCTTATATGGGCGATGCCATCTATGATTTGGTTATCCGTACTGTTGTTGTGGAGCGGGCAAACCGTTCCGCCAACAATTTACATAAGCAGGTGATTCGCTATGTGAATGCCCGGACACAGGCACAGATGATAACGGCGCTTATGGAGGAACTGGACGAGGAGGAGGAAGCAGTTTTCAGGAGAGGACGCAATGCCAAACCCCATTCCACAGCCAAGAATGCCACCGCCGGTGAGTACCGAAAGGCAACGGGATTTGAAGCACTGATGGGATATCTGTATCTGTGTGACCGTACGGAACGCCTGCTGTATCTTGTGAAAAGAGGCATTGAACTGATTGATATGAGTTTATAATAAAATGGAGGAAATATGGGCTATCAGGAATTTACCATTGAAGGACGAAATGCGGTTATTGAGGCATTCCGCTCCGGAAAACCGATTGATAAGATATTTATTCTGGATGGATGTCAGGATGGACCGATGATGACCATCCGACGTGAGGCAAAAAAACATGACACTATGATAAAGTATGTCACCAGAGAGCGTCTGGACCAGATATCAGAAACCGGAAAACATCAGGGCGTCATTGCGTATGCAGCAGCCTATGAGTATGCCCAGGTGGAGGATATATTACAGGCGGCGAGGGATAAGGGGGAGCAACCTTTTCTTTTTCTGCTGGATAATGTGGAAGACCCGCATAATCTGGGAGCTATCATCCGTACTGCCAATCTGGCAGGGGCACATGGTGTGATTATACCCAAGAATCGTGCAGTGGGGCTTACGGCAACGGTTGCCCGTACCTCTGCCGGAGCGCTTAATTATACACCGGTGGCGAAGGTGACAAATCTGGCAAAAACCATAGAGGATTTGAAAAAAGAGGGATTATGGTTTGTCTGTGCCGATATGGGGGGAACTACCATGTACAAGCTGGATTTGAAAGGCCCTATCGGTCTTGTTATCGGTAATGAGGGGGAAGGAGTAGGGCGTCTGGTAAAGGAAAAATGTGATATGACTGCGGCCATTCCCATGAAAGGGGACATTGATTCGTTAAATGCCTCGGTGGCAGCAGGTGTCCTCGCATATGAAATTGTGAGACAGCGTATGCAGTAGCCGTTGTGAAATGGTGATAACAAGTTAGTTTACGATAGGGGAATTTATGGATTACAGTCAGGTATCGGATGAAGAGTTAATAGACAGGCTGCGCAGTGGTGAGGCAGCGATTATGGATTATATCTGTGACAAATATAAATATATGGTAAAAAGCAAGGCAAAATCCATGTTTATTCTGGGCGGTGACAGTGAAGACCTGATTCAGGAAGGCATGATTGGTCTTTTTAAGGCAGTAAGGGATTATGACAGTGGCAGGGATGCCAGTTTCTATACCTTTGCGGATTTGTGTGTCAGCAGGCAGATGTATACTGCGGTGCAGGCGTCCAAACGGCAGAAACACATTCCCCTCAATACCTATGTGTCTTTCTACAGTAATTCTGTGGAACAGAACAACAAAGAGGAGCGCAATCTGCTGGAGGAGCTGGCAGACAGGGCGGAAAGGGACCCGGAGGCAGTTTTTCTGGACAAGGAGAGAGTGGAATATCTGGAAAATGCTATTGAAAATGAACTCAGCCCTTTTGAAAAACAGGTTCTGGATTTGTATATGACCGGAATGAGCTACACCCAGATAGCAAAGGTTCTGGGCAGAGATGAAAAATCCACGGACAATGCCCTGCAGCGCTTAAAAGGGAAAATAAGGAAAATGCTTTAAGAACAAAGATTTTGTAGTAACAGTTCTGCCCTGCACCAGGTCACGCCGCCGGACTATAGTCATTCCTATTCAGGCACGCGTTCCGCAGTGCCAATATTAAATTGGCACAAATAAAAACGTAGCGGACACATAAGGCACCAGAATACGGTGCCTAAGTGCCGACGTTTTTATACAGCCTTCATAGGAACAACTATAGTCCGGCGGCGTGACCTGATGTAAGGCAGAACTGTTACTGTTTATACTTTTTTAATAGGGAGATTTATTGACTTTTATCATTATCAGCCTTATAATCAACAAAGTGAAACTGACCGGGTGGTCGGTTTTGGAAACAAGAAGAATGATGTGAGGTAAATATGATATCAAAGTTTAGTGTAAAGAAACCTTATACGGTCCTTGTGGGAGTGGTTCTCGCGATTGTTCTGGGAATTGTTTCGTTTACCAGAATGACTGCGGATTTGCTTCCAAGTATCAGTCTGCCCTATGTGATTGTAATGACTACATATCCCGGTGCCAGTCCCGAGACCGTGGAAATGGTGGTGACCCAGCCGGTGGAGGCGGGCATGGCTACCGTAAGTAATATTGAAGGAATCAGTTCTGTGTCCAGCGAAAATTATTCCATGGTGATTCTGGAGTTTTCCCAGTCCGCGGATATGAATGCTGTCTCGCTGGAAATCAGGGAAAGTCTGGACCAGATTAAAGCTTACTGGGATGATTCGGTGGGCAATCCGATTATTATCAAAATGAATCCTGATATGTTGCCTGTTATGATTGCCGCAGTTGGTGTGGACGGTATGGATAACGCGCAGATTAGTACGTATGTACAGGATTCCATTGTACCGGAAATAGAAAGTCTGGAAGGTGTGGCGAGTGTGGGCACCACCGGTATTTTGGAGGAAAGTGTCAATGTGATTATCCGCCAGGATAAAATTGACGCTATCAATGAAAAAGTATTTGCAGCCATTGATGATAAAATGGCAGATGCCCAGCAGGAGCTGTCGGACGGAAAAAAAGAAATAGCAGATGGTAAAAAAGAAATAGCGGACGGCAGGAAAGAGCTTACCGATGGCAGGCAGGAGTTGTCAGATGGAGAAAAGAAACTGACAGATGGCAAAAAGGAGCTGGAGGATAAAAAGAACCAGACCAGCGCCACACTTGCCAATACAAAGAGAGATTTACTGACAGCAAAGACAGATCTGGAAGCAACCAAGATGAACCTGAGCACCAATATGACAACTGCCAAAAGTCTCAACGATACGATTCAGGGAATGAACGCTGCTGTCAAAGTTTTTCAGGATGCCCCTGCCACTTATATGACTGCATACCAGCAGCTTGTTCTGAGTGTATCCGCTGGAGATGCGGGGACGGCAGCCGGTGCAAAGAGTCAGATAGAAGGCTTGAAGAAAGCAGTTACAGAGAACACGATGCTGGTTCAGGCTGCGGCGGCAGATGAGAATTTGGCAAATCTGCTGGCAGGTCTGAAAGCAATGGACTGGGCGGATACCTCCAATCCCATGGTATTCCAGAGCGTGTATGGCTCTCTTAGTATGCTGGCTCCGGTGGTACAGAATGTGGTGGATGCACAGAAAACAAATCTGGAATCTGCCCTGAACTCCCTTACCAATGGAATGGGTTATGCTGCTTACGAAAAACTGGCAACGGATACCATCAAAACATTGGATGAAAAACTGACCGCGGTAAATGCAGGACTGGTGGAAGTGGAAAAAGGACAGTTGACTGCTGCTATCGAGTTTGCCAACGCCAATGCCCAGATTTCTCTGGGTGAATATCAGATGGAAATTGCCAAAGCCCAACTGGATTCCGCAGATGAGCAGCTTAAGAGTGGATTGGAACAGCTGCAGGATGCAGAGGAGCAGATAAAGGATGGCGAAGAGCAGTTGGCAGAAGCAAAAGAGGATGCCTACGAGAGCGCGGATATGAGCAGCGTCCTTACTGTGGATATGATTAAAAACCTGCTGACGGCACAGAATTTTTCCATGCCGGCCGGATATGTGACGGAGGATGGAATTGATTATCTGGTGCGCGTGGGAGATAAACCGGAGAGTGTGGAAGAGCTGCAGGCGATTCCATTGATGGATTTGCATATGGATGGTGTGGAGGTTATCACACTGGGCGATGTAGCGGATGTATTCTACACGGATAATTCCGATGAGATTTATACCAATGTAAACGGCAGTGCCGGTGTTATGCTGACAATTCAGAAGCAGACGGGATACTCCACCGGTGAGGTGTCAGACCGTTTGACACAGCGTTTTGAAAAGCTGATGGAACAGAATGAAGATTTAAATATTCTGACCCTTATGGACCAGGGTATTTATATTGATCTGGTAATGGATTCCATTATCAATAACATTTTGTTTGGTGCGGGTCTGGCGATATTGATTCTGATATTGTTCCTCAAGGACCTGCGCCCCACTATTGTCATTGCATTTTCCATACCTGTCAGTCTGGTGACTGCCATTGTATGTATGTATTTCAGTGGTGTGACTTTGAATGTTATTTCACTGTCCGGTCTGGCGCTGGGTATTGGTATGCTGGTGGATAATTCTATTGTAGTAATTGAAAATATCTACAGACTCCGGGCAGAGGGATATTCTATGAAAGAGGCTGCCATAGAAGGTGCAAAAGAGGTTTCCGGCGCTATTATGGCATCCACGCTGACTACCATTTGTGTATTCCTGCCCATCGTATTTACGGAAGGCATCACAAGACAGCTTTTTGTGGATATGGGTCTGACAATTGCCTATTCCCTGCTTGCCAGTCTGATTGTGGCGCTTACAGTGGTTCCGGCAATGTCTTCCAAAATGCTTACGAAGACAAAGACCAAAAAAGAGAGCAGGTTATTTGGTGCCCTTATAGGCGGCTATGAAAAACTGTTATCGGTTTCCCTGCGTATAAAACCCATTGTGTTTATAGTGGTACTGGTACTGCTGGTTATCAGCGTTGTGGCGGCATTAAGCAATGGTACGGCATTTATGAGTGATATGGAATCCACCCAGTTGACAGTCAGTGTGGAGCTTCCGGAGGATGCCACCCTGCAGGAGACGGGAGAGATTACCGATGAGGTGGTAGCTGCCATTCTGGCAATCGAGGATGTGCAGGATGTAGGCGCCATGACGAATTCCTCTTCCTTGTCCATGCTTGGCGGAGGTGGTGGAAGCAGTAATGCCACCAGTATCTATGTGGTGGTAAAAGAAGATAAAACCATGAGCAATGATGAAATTGCAGGTATCATTATGGAGAAAACTGCAAATCTGGATGCGGAAATTACTGTAGATACTTCCAGCATGGATATGAGTGCTTTGGGCGGAAGCGGTATTTCCATTCAGGTCAGAGGCCGTGATTTGGATACCCTGCGCAGTATTGCTGCAGAAGTAGCGCATATTGTTGAGGGTGTGGAGGGCACCACGGATGTACAGGACGGTCTGGGGGATTCCAGTGAAGAACTGCGCGTTCTTATCAGCCGTGATAAAGCAGTGGAGTACGGTCTTACGGTTGCCCAGGTGTATACACAGATTGCAGCCAGAATCGCGGAGGCAGGCAGCGCGACCACACTGGTTACGGATGAAAAAGATTACGAAGTGTATGTAATGCATGGAAATGATACGGAGCTTTCCAGAGCATTACTGGAGGATATTGAAATCAGTGGTACCGATGAGGAAGGAAAAAGTGTCAAAATACTTTTGTCCGATATCGCTTCTTTTGAGAGTGCCATGTCACTGGATTCCATTAACCGTACTGACCAGACCAGATATGTATCTGTTTCAGCGGCAATCGCAGACGGTTATAATGTGGGTCTGGTATCCGCAGATGTAGAGCGCATACTGTCAGGGTATGAGTTGCCGGAAGGCTACCGACTGGTATTTGCCGGTGAAAATGAAATGATTGTGGATGCGATGGAACAGGTTATGCTGATGCTTCTGCTGGCACTGGTATTTATGTATCTCATTATGGTTGCCCAGTTCCAGTCCCTGCTGTCGCCATTTATTATTATGTTTACCATCCCGCTGGCATTTACCGGAGGTTTCCTGGGACTGTTCCTCAGTGGCAGTGAGGTGAGTGTTATCGCATTGATTGGATTTGTTATGCTGTCAGGTATTATTGTAAATAACGGTATTGTACTGATTGACTATATCAATCAACTGCGTGAGCAGGGCATGGAGAAGAGGGAAGCCATTCTGACAGCAGGACATACCAGACTGCGTCCGGTGCTGATGACGGCACTGACTACCATTCTGGCATTGTCCACAATGGTATTCAGCAATGATATGGGTGCTGAGATGGCGAAGCCCATGGCGGTGGTGACTATAGGTGGTCTCTTATACGGTACACTGCTTACCCTTATAGTTATTCCATGTATTTATGATATATTTGTAAGAGATAAGAAGGAAAATTTGGAGTGACAGAAAGGCATGATTTATTTCAATGAGTAAAATAACAGGTCAGGAGAAGCCCCAGGAGGTACCCCAAAAGGTAATGCTTTTGTACAAAGCGGTGGCAGAAATGATAGCAGAAGGCGTTGATGTGAATAACATCAGCGTCGCTGCGATTACAGAAAAGGCAGGAATCGGAAAGGGAACTGCCTATGAATATTTTGATTCCAAGGAAGATATTCTGCTATGTTCTATCGTCTATTATGTACAGAATATATACGAACAGATTAGCACTATGCTGGTGCCATGCGAGGGATTCAGGCAGCGGATTGCACTGCTTCTGGAGGAGATGGAGCATGGTGGTGACAAGGAATGCTGTATTATGAGATATGTGCATATTATGACAGATAATTCCGGAATTGGACGTATGGTGGCACAGAAAATGAAAGAAGAACCCTTGTGCCATTATCTGCCCTATGCGGTACTGACCGACATGCTGCAACATGCTGTGGCGCGTGGAGAGGTCAGGGCGGATTTACCCATGGATTATATGGTCTTTACACTGTTTTCCAAATTGATGACATATTTTATGTACATCAACGCGGAAGGGCCGGTGCGTATACCATGTGAACAAATACGCTCTTACTTGTATGAAAGCATTATAAAAGAATTGTGCAAAAATGAATAATTTTGTTGACAAACCATTATCTATTTGTTAATATAATTAACGGTGACTGCGACAGATGCAGTTACGAGTGCTGCTGTGGCTCAGTCGGTAGAGCGTCACATTGGTAATGTGGAGGTCACGGGTCCGATTCCCGTCAGCAGCTTTGAAAAAACCTTGAGTATTCAAGTTTTTTTTATTTGCTTGTTGTTCCTATCTATGCAGGCAGCTCCAACAAGTTGGACTCGCCGTGTAATGAAAAATATCGTTGTTATGGTATATAGAGGACATATAAAAATTAAGGAAAGGCGGATATCATAAAATGGAATATACAAAAACGCAGAAAAGGTTATCATATAGGTCGTTGATGCAAAAGTGAAGTTTTCTAAATGGGGTATTTCTTTTTACTTAAGTTATAAATTCTGTTGACTTGCGTATAATAGCAACATATAATATAAGTACAATAAACGGTACGGTTTTGAGTACGGAAAGAGGTGCGTTATGATTGCAACGAAGCAGATGGATGTAAGGGCAAATATTAAAAAATATTTTGATATAGCGTTTGATGGAGAGCCGGTAATTGTATCACGCAAAGAAAATAAAAATGTTGTTATAATTTCTGAAGCGGAATATAACGAATTAGCAAAAGCTAAGAAGAATGCAGAATATTTGGCTAAATTGAATAGGGCAGATGAGCAGATTAAGAATGGACAGGTGATTACGAAAACTATGGATGAACTTCTGGCGATGGAGGAATAATCATGAAAATCACTTTTGCAGAAGATGGATGGAGTGAAT
>CAZRZM010000122.1:0-10112 GCA_964604575.1 uncultured Acetatifactor sp. | reverse complement strand
AGATTTACAAGGGAAAAAAGAAATAGCCGCCACTACTCGCAATAGTGACGGCTTGCCGTTTATAACGGTGTAGTCTGTTATTGTCGGAGGGTAGAGCCGCTTCTATGGCTTTTCCCTTTTCTTATGTTCAATATAGCATATGCGTTAGCAGGATTCAAGATTTTTTTTATGACAAAATTCCCTCATTGTGGCTTTATTATGGAAGAACAGAACGATTTCAATGAAATGGGATTTGGGGATACTATGAAAAAAGAACGGTAGTTCGTCAAGAAAAAATACTTGACACCTTCTGCTTTGTATAGTATGATAGCAAAGGTGTTCTTTGAGGCACAATTTTATAAAGTGAGTGCAAGAGCATGGAAAAGATTTTTGAACAGGGTCTGTTATATGATTTTTACGGCGAATTATTGACAGAGCACCAGCGCAGTATTTATGAAGATGCTGTATATAACGATATGTCTCTGGGAGAGATTGCCGAGGACAGAGGCATCAGCAGGCAGGGTGTACATGATTTGATTAAGCGGTGCGACAGACTGCTTGCGGAATATGAGAGCAAGCTGCATTTAGTGGAACGTTTTGCAAAGGCAAAGGAAAAGCTTAGAGAGATTGAAGCCCTGACCGGAGACACTGGATTAAAGGAAGAAGAGAAAATGGCACAAATCCGCTGTCTGTCACAGGAGTTATTAAATGAGCTGTAAGAGTATAGGAAGAATGCAGGATAAAAGAACTGCGAAGCAGGCTGGAATAATTAAGAATAATGTAAGGGATATGAGGAATCGGAATGGCATTTGAGAGTTTAACGGACAAACTACAGAATGTATTTAAAAATTTGAGAAGTAAAGGCCGTTTGACAGAAGAAGATGTCAGGACTGCATTGAAAGAAGTTAAGATGGCGCTTCTGGAGGCGGATGTTAATTTCAAGGTTGTGAAACAGTTTATCAAAGCTGTGGAAGAGAGAGCCGTCGGTCAGGATGTTTTAAATGGACTGAATCCCGGACAGATGGTAATCAAGATTGTAAATGAAGAAATGATTGCCCTGATGGGCAGTGAGACTACAGAGATTGCCATGCAGCCGGGCAAAGCGATTACCGTTATTATGATGGCGGGACTTCAGGGTGCCGGTAAGACAACGGCAACAGCCAAGATTGCGGGCAAGTTGAAGCTGAAGGGCAAAAAATCCCTGCTGGCCGCCTGCGATATTTACCGTCCGGCAGCTATTGAGCAGCTGCAGATTAACGGCAGGAAACAGGAAGTGGATGTCTTTTCTATGGGTACAGACCATAAGCCTACAGAGATTGCCAGAGAGGCAGTGGCATATGCGGAAAAAAACGGACATAATGTGGTGATTCTGGATACGGCGGGCCGCCTGCATGTGGATGAAGACATGATGCAGGAGCTCCAGGATATCAAGGAGCATGTGGCGGTACACCAGACGCTTCTGGTAGTGGATGCCATGACGGGTCAGGACGCAGTAAATGTGGCAAAAGAGTTTGATGAAAAAGTAGGCATTGACGGTGTAGTCCTCACTAAGATGGACGGCGATACCAGAGGCGGTGCGGCTCTTTCCATCAAAGCGGTGACAGGTAAGCCCATTCTGTATGTGGGTATGGGTGAAAAGCTCTCCGATATGGAGCAGTTTTATCCTGACCGTATGGCTGGCAGAATCCTTGGTATGGGGGATGTGCTTTCCCTGATTGACAAGGCTGTGGCGAATATTGACATAGATGAAGAAAAAGGCCGTGAGATGGCAGGGCGCATGAAGAAGGGTAAGTTCGATTTTGAGGACTACCTGGAGAGCATGAAACAGATGCGCAATATGGGCGGTCTGTCAAGCATCTTAAGTATGCTGCCCGGCATGGGTATCAAAGCCGGTGACCTGGAATCCATGGTGGATGAGAAACAGTTGAAACATATGGAGGCGATTGTTCTCTCCATGACAGTGGAGGAGCGCCGTAACCCTAAAATCCTAAATCCCAGAAGAAAGCACCGAATCGCAAACGGTGCAGGAGTGGATATTGCAGTAGTCAACCGCTTTATCAAGCAGTTTGAACAGAGCCAGAAAATGATGAAACAGTTTGGCGGCGGAAAAAAAGGACGTGGAATGATGGGAGGTTTCCCGGGAATGGGAGGCAGATTCCCTTTTTAGAGTTTACAATAGTTAGATATGGACGTAAGTTCTTATCAGATATAAGGCACAAGCCGTAAATATTTTTATAAACAAATGGAGGAAAAAGAAATGGCAGTTAAAATCAGATTAAGAAGAATGGGACAGAAGAAGGCTCCTTTTTATAGAATCATCGTAGCTGATTCCCGTTCTCCCAGAGATGGAAGATTCATTGAGGAGATTGGCACTTATGACCCCAGTACTGACCCCAGCACTTTCAAGATTAATGAAGAGCTGGCTAAGAAATGGCTGGCAAACGGTGCACAGCCTACAGAAGTAGTTGGAAAACTTTTCAAAGCTGCAGGTATTGAGAAATAGTAATCTAATCTTTGGAGGTGGATTATGAAGGAATTGGTAGAAGTAGTTGCAAAAGCACTTGTTGATAACCCGGATGAAGTAGTTGTAACTGAGAAAACAGAAGGAAGAAATTCTGTGATAGAACTTCATGTCGCTGCGTCCGATATGGGTAAAGTAATCGGTAAGCAGGGCAGAATTGCAAAAGCAATCCGCTCCGTTGTAAAAGCAGCATCATCCAAAGACAACAAAAGAGTGGACGTGGAAATCGTTTAAACTTAAAATTAACTTCAGGACGGAGAAGCATGGAAAAATGTTTCTCCGTTTTGCATATGTCGTAACTGTTATATCTTAAAAAGGAATGGTAATGGAAAAATGGAAGAAATATTTCAGGTTGGCATTATTACCTCCACACATGGTCTGCGTGGAGAAGTCAAAGTATTTCCTACAACAGATGATGCAAAAAGATTCAAACGGTTAAAGGAAGTCATTCTGGATACAGGCAGGGAGAAGCTGACACTGGAAATAGAAGGGGTAAAGTTTTTCAAACAGCTTGTTATTCTGAAATTTAAGGGAATCGACAATATTAATGATGTGGAAAAATATAAAAAGAAAAGTCTTTATGTTACCCGTGAGAACGCAGTGCGTTTAAGCCGCGATGAGTATTTTATCGCAGACCTTCTGGGCATGGAAGTAACAGATGAGCAGAATGAGAAAATTGGTGTTTTGAAGGATGTTATGCAGACCGGGGCAAATGATGTCTATGTGATTACCATGACGGACGGCAGGCAACTGCTTTTGCCTGCCATCAAACAGTGCATTTTGAATGTTGATTTAGAGAATAATGTTATGCAGATACATGTTTTAGAGGGATTGTTGGATTAAGGTATGAAATTTCATGTGTTGACTTTATTTCCTGATATGATTATGCAGGGACTGGATACCAGCATTATAGGACGGGCGATAGACAAAAAGATACTGGAACTGAATGCTGTCAATATTCGTGATTATACACAGGACAGGCATGGCAAAGTGGATGATTACACATATGGAGGCGGTGCCGGAATGCTGATGCAGGCGCAGCCTGTTTTTGATGCGTGGAAAAGTGTTGCAGGTTCCAGAACAATCTATGTGACACCCCAGGGAACCCCTTTCAACCAGAAAATGGCACAGGAGTTTGCCAGGGAAGAGGAACTGGTGCTGCTCTGCGGACATTATGAGGGCATTGACGAAAGAGTGCTGGAGGAGATTGTCACCGATTATGTGTCCATCGGAGATTACGTGCTGACAGGCGGAGAGCTGGCAGCCATGGTTATGATTGATGCCATTGCCAGACTGGTCCCCGGAGTGCTGCACAACGAAATCTCTGCGGATACGGAGAGTTTTCATAATGATTTGCTGGAGTATCCACAGTTTTCCAGACCTCAGATATGGCATGATAAGAAAGTGCCGGATGTGCTGATGTCGGGAAACCATACGCAGATTGAGGCGTGGCGGCTGGAGCAGGCAAAGGAACGCACAAAGCGTATAAGACCGGATTTGTATGACAGATATTGCAAAAAACAAGAAGTCATAAAAAAACTGGCGAAACAGAAACGCAGAAATATACATATGATGGAAAGCCTGCGCCGGGGCACGGGAGAGGTGCTGTTTGCGGAGCAGAATAATGTGATGATATATGACCGCAAAGGCAGGACCTGCATGTTGACGCTGGAGGAGAATTATGATACAGAGAGACTGGACAGACTGCTTCACAGAGTTCCCGGGGAGACAGAGTATTTTGTGGTAATGCAGGAGGAACTGCTGCTTCCTGTTGCACAGTGTTTTGGTTTTGGTGTGTTAAATCAATGTGTGCAGTGGTGTTATACCTCCAGAGAGCCTCTTCTTGTAAAACATAAGGATATACGAATCCTTTCCGTGGATGATTTGGACTATGTATGTTCCCGTTACACTGCGGACGGAGCAGAATATGTGCGCAGGCATATTTTATCAAAAGCACTGTATGGCGCATATGTGGAAGATAAATTAGTGGGATTTGCAGGATTTCATGCAGAGGGAAGCCTTGGTTTTCTGTATGTGGAGGAAGCATACAGAGGGCAGGGAATCGGAGCCTCCCTGGAAAGCTATGGTATTAACACTCTGCGGGCGTCAGGGTTTACGCCCTACTGTAATGTGGAGGTGGGAAATGAAAATTCTCTGGGGCTGCAGGAAAAGCTGGGGCTCTATCCTGCGGATAACACGCTCTGGTGGATGGGAAAAGCATCAGAAAAATAATATTTCCATTTTTTTCGCAGATAGAGTAATAAATTTCGCCATGAAATAATAACGAATTATATATATGGTATTATCTTATCTGACATAAATACTTTATTTGCGAAAGGGAAAACATATGAAAAATACTCTAAGAAAAGCACTGGCGGTATTTTTATCGGCAGTTATCAGCATATCTGTAATCAATATCAATGCGTTTGCCGCAGAAGGCAACACTCTACCGCTTGTTACCGGTACAGAGTCTGTATCTGCCGGGAACAGCGTCAACGAAGAGGCTCCTGTAAATAACTGGGATGGAATATCCACGCAAAGCGTATACGAAGGTGAAGGCTGCCGGGTTACCTTTTTACTCACCGGCTGTTGGAATGGGGGCTACAATGCCAATATAACCGTTGAAAATACCAGTGACAGCGTTATGGAGAACTGGTATCTTGGCTTTGACAGTCCGAATGTGATTTACGACATATGGAATGCTGAGATAGTCGGCAGGGAAGACGGAAAATATGTGATTAAAAATGCAGGCTGGAATCAGGATATTGCCGCGGGCGGAAGTATATCCTTTGGGTTTAGCGGCAATGAAGACTTTAAAGGCTTTCCCACAACATATGAAACAGGGAATCCGAAAAGAGAGAAAAACAGCAGTGATTTTTCCATTGAATATCATCTGGACAGTGACTGGGAAACCGGATTTACTGGGGCGGTAACCATAACAAATAATACCGGAGCTCTTATAGAGGACTGGGTATTGGAGTTTGATTTTGCCAGAGAGATTATAAGTATCTGGGATGCTGTTATGGAGAGTGGCGAAAACAATCATTATGTCATTAGAAATGCAGGTTATAACGGAAATATTGCAGCGGGACAAAGTATTTCTTTTGGATTCTCAGGAACAGGAGGTTCCCAAAAGGATGAACCCCTGAATTATAAGATATCTTCCTATGATTTGGGTGACAGTGGTTTTGGACAAACCACCTTTGACAAAGATAATATAGATTATAGTGATGATGATAAGGATGGTCTGCCTAATTTTTATGAGGAACTTTGTGGACTGGACAAGAGTAATGCAGATACGGACGGCGACGGACTCCCGGATGGTTATGAGATATTTACATTGCAGACCCTGCCAGGGCTTTGTGATACAAACAACAATGGAATTGACGACGGGGCAGAGGATACGGATAATGACGGACTTACCAATCTCCAGGAATTCCAATACAAGACAAATCCCAAATGTGCAGACACCGACGGCGATTCCTTAACGGATTATGAAGAGATATTTGTTTATGGCTCTAATCCACTGCTGGCGGATACGGATAATGACGGACTAAATGACAATCTGGAAATTCTGTATCATATGGATTTTCAGAATTCGGATACGCTTAACGATGGTATTTGGGATGGAGACAGAATATTTGATATTGAGATAGAGGGGGAAGTCTCCGACAGCAGTTTTATCACGCCCACTTTACAGATATCCCTGAAAGGCAGCCAGATTGAAAGTCTTAAAATGGATAAAGTGGAGGATGAGGATTCCTTTTTAAATTCTTCCATACCCGGATACCTCAGCAATGGGTATGATTTAAGCATGGACGGAAGCTTTGAGGAGGCAGAACTGTTCTTTGAAATTCCAGATGATATGCTGCAGAATAAAGAGATAGTACCCACTGTCTATTATTGGAATGAAGAGACACAGTTGCTGGAGGAACTGGAGCACCAACACATAGATGGAAACCGGATATGCTCGGAGTTGAGCCATTTTTCCAAATATATCCTGCTTGATAAAAATGCTTATAGCAAGGGAGCATTTATCTGTGACATCCTAGCGCCTACTGATGAGGAAATGCTGAATCAGACCTTTGATGTTCTGTTTATGCTGGATGAGTCTGGAAGTATATCAGACAGCAATTTTACTAAAATGACGGAGGAGTGCGCGAAGTTAGTAGACAATCTTTCGGATGATGATAGGATTGCCGTATATACCTTTGATGATTTGATAAGGGAGCATACTGCTTTTACGGACAAGGTAAATGCTGCATCAGAATTAAGAAGATTGTTTCCCTGGGGTCGCTACACAAATATTAAAGGGGCAGTCAGTACCGGTATTGCTAAATTTCAGTCGGAATCATCAGATTCCGCATCCAGAATCATGATTTTGCTGACGGATGGTTACAGTAACTTCGATACGGTTAGTGCTTCTTATTCACAGCTTGCAGAGGAGGCTTTGAACAATGGTATTGTCATATATGTAGTTGGAGTAGGACGTGTTGATATCTTCAATCTGCAGATACTGACAAATGGAACAGGTGGGCTTTATTATGGCATAGATAATTTTTCCAGTCTGAACAATGTGTTTGACCGCATCATATCGGATGCCGATTTGTATAGGGACAGTGATAATGACGGCATCAGTGACTATCATGAAAAGAAAATTGCTGCCGGAGAATTATCCACTGGAACCGGGGCACCCATAAAGTTCTTTGCCCGGTTAAGTTATCTGAATCCCGACAGCGACGGTGACGGACTGCTGGACGGGGAGGAGCTTGAGATTGTAAAGGCGGCTGATGGCAGTGATACCTGGTACTGTCGCCTTATGTCCAATCCCTGCTCCATGGATACCGATTTTGACGGCTATGATGATTACTGCGAATATTATATCGGAAGTCCCGCGCTGTCCGGCAATAATGATATCCTTGCAGGGGCTATGGGAAGTAATAACTCCCTTCCGGTAAATAAGTGGCCTGACTGGCAGGAACTGATTAGGGGACATGCCTGGAATTATATCCATAATCAGGTGCAGAAAGATGCAAGAGCCAGACATTCTTTGTTAGGTGGCAAAGAACTGGTTTTACCAGTGGGGCGTGCTGATTTATATCACAAAGAGAACTTTGAAATATGGGAAGTGAAACCGGCATCCTATCAGGGAGGAGAGCGCCTGACAAAGGCAAAAGAGCAGGTGAAAAAATATGTGGCATGTGACCCCGCACGTTATAAGATTGGTGGAACTTATGTAACAGGCAATACCTTTACTACGCTGGATAATCAGTATGAGGTTACTTATAAGAATGTAGGAGATGGTGTTATTGTTTATTTTTATAAGAAATTGAAGAAAAAGCCATTGCCGAATGTCGCAGTGGAGGAAGTAAAACAGCCCGATGAAGAACGGAAGAAATATTATAATCAATTTTATGCCCAGCCGGAATATTATTTTGAGGCTGACGAAGGAATGACAGTACTTGACATATTTATGAAAATAGCTGCAGTTTCCGTAGTGGGCAGTACTCTGCTGGAGGATGGAGTTACTGTTGGTGTGGGAATATGGAATGATGCACCCTCCTTTGCGCTGGCGGTATATTTATGGAACTACGGAAAGTGGGAGCCGGAGGATACAGAGGAGGAAGAGACTGAGCAGGAAAAAACAGAGGAAGACCGGAAAGGAGACAGTGATAAATATGGCAGTATCGTTTAAAAAAAGCTTTGCGTATATCTACGAGCCGTATATGAAAGAAAACGGATTTGTCTATAACAGAAAATACGGTATGTTTTTTAGAATTGTCAATGATGAAATAGTACAATATTTTACATATTACAATAGATTATCAGGGATAAAGGGAATAAAATCATTTACTGTGGAAGCAGGCATGTGCTCCATGTGTTTCCAGTCCTTTGAAAGGATATGGCTGGAGAGAAGCTGCCTGACAGTAGGCGAATTTTCGGAAATCTACGGTGACAGAACTAACGGTGAATATGAATACTGTTACAATTCACAGGAGGAAGGAAGTGCCGAGGAAGCCATAAGAAGGACAGTCCCCCATACACAGAAAAGTATTCTGCCGGTACTTTCAGAAGTTCATGACCTTAATTCCTACATCGAATATGTAACGAAAGGCTGTCTGGGCACGATTAATGGGTTAAAAAGCAATTTTTGGGGGGATTCCCTTGTACTGATAAAAGCGGACAACCATAATGATTTTCAGAAAGAATTTGAGGAACTCCTTGAAATCAGAATGCAGTTAATTCGGGAGGGACGAGAGAGTAGTACTTATGAATATCACTATGAATCGCTACATTCTTCCCTTTTTGAAGAAATGGTGGAGCCAAGGGATGAGATATACAACAACCCCAAACTGTATGAAAAAGCATGGGAGGAGATAAGAAAGCGGGAGGAAGCCAACCGGAAAACACTGCAAGATATCGGCGTACTGAAATAAGACGAAAAAGGTATAGTGATGAGTTTAGAGAGGAATGTACAGAGATGTCGTTTAAGAAAAGCTTTGCGGATATCTATGAGCCGTATATGAAAGAAAACGGATTTGTCTATAACAGAAAATACGGTATGTTTTTTAGAATTGTCAATGATGAAATAGTACAATATTTTACATATTACAATAGATTATCAGGGATAAAGGGAATAAAATCGTTTACTGTGGAAGCAGGCATGTGCTCTATGTGTTTCCAGTCCTTTGAAAGAAAATGGCTGGAGGGAACCTGTCTGACAGTAGGTGAATTTTCGAAAATCTACGGTGACAACACTAACGGTGAATATGAATACTGCTACAACCCACAGGAGGAAGGAAGTGCCGAGGAAGCCATAAGAAGGACTGTGCCCCATACGCTGAAAAGCATTCTGCCAGTAATGTCTAAAGTCAATGACCTGAATTCCTATATTGAATATACGACCAAAGGTCGTTTGGATGTTATTGGTGGGATAAGAAGCAAGTTTTATGGAGATTCCTTTGTACTGATAAAGGCGGACAACCACAATGATTTTCAGAAGGAATTTGAGGAAAGCCTTGAAGAGGTGATGCAGGAGGTCCGGGAGGGCAGAGCGGGCGGCACTTATGAAGAACACTACGGATTACTGTATTCTTCTTTTTTTGAAGGCATTGTAGAGCCGAGGGATGAGATATACAACAATCCCGAACTGTACGAAAAAGTCTGGGAGGAGATAAGAAGAAGGGAGGAAGCCAACCGGAAAACCCTGCATGATATCGGTGTGCTTGATTCATTGTAAACTCTCTGAAAATCAGCTGAAAATCAAGAAACCCTGATTAAAAAAATACTTGCATTATTACAGAACGCATAGTATAATCTTAATGTTGTGAAAACGAGATGGTCCTCTGTTACAAACGGATAAATCCGTTGACGTATTAAGAACATCCATTTTATGAAGGAGGCTCATTATGAGTAATATTATCAGAGAAATTGAAGCAGAGCAGTTGAAAGAAAAAGTAGGCGATTTTAATGTCGGCGATACCGTTAAGGTATATGGCAAGATCAAGGAGGGTAACAGGGAGAGAGTCCAGGTCTTTGAAGGTGTTGTACTGAAGAGACAGGGCGGCAGCAGCAGAGAGACTTTCACTGTGAGAAAGACCTCCAACGGTAT
>CAZRZM010000121.1:0-10215 GCA_964604575.1 uncultured Acetatifactor sp. | reverse complement strand
CTTCAAACTCTTCTTCTGTCGCATTATTATTCAGATACTTGCAGGCAGCTTTGGGCTGTTTTTTCCAATTATCAAAATGATTCACACACATCATGGTCTCAACAACAATTCTTTCCACTACACCCTTTGTCTTATCGTTCTCCGAATAGCTGTTACATTCAATAAAAAATTTACTGTCCAGAATTTTACGGATACGACTGGCAAATTTGTCGATATACGTAAATGCTTTCTGGTCTGTATTCATGGCAACATGGTTGTTATAGCGCTTGATATATCTTGAAATCTGGGAGCCGTCACAGCTTTCATGGATAACCGTCTCAATCTGATATTCATCAAATTTTTCCCTCAGTTCTTCCGGAAGCCTGTCATATGTCATGCCTTTTATATTACACAAAGCATCCTCATATGTTATATTCCCGTTTTTATCCATCTTCTTTTTCTTATAGGGAATAAGGGAATTTTCCATGGTTGAAGTTATTTTATAATTCATCTCCCTGAACTTTCTCAACGCAGCCGTCCTACAGCCGCCGTCCACAATATGCAATTTGGAATTTTCTTCCTCCCCGAGAATAATAGGAGGAATATAGTCATCCGTAAGCACTGTAACAATCAATTCATTAATCTGCTCATTATTCCATACGAAATTCCTCTGGACATCTGCGTTATTATCAATATCACCTTTTTTATTCTTTTTCAGATACATATCCAATGTGTAGGTTTGTTTGCGTGGTCTTGCCATATTAAATACCTCCTCTAATTTATTGCAATGATTCAGAACCGTTACTCAATTTTTACAATAATACAGAAACATTTCTATAAGAATGAATTGCTGCGTTGCAGTCTGCATACTGCTTTTCACTGATATGTAATGCCTCCCTAATCTCACCGGGAAGATAACCCTCCATATTAAGCCTTAAAATTTCTTTTTGCAGACTGGAAAGTTTATTAAGATACTGCATCATTCTTTTGCTGTATCCTTCCTCCTCTTTCTCAATCATTTCTCTCTCCAAATCCAGACTGTCCGCAATGATATCACCCAACGTGGTATTTTCATCATCACCAATGGGCGTATCAATAGAAATGGACATTCTGTCTACTTTACGCTTCTCCCTGTTTCTCTTGGTTATCTCTGTTTTCATCCTATTGAATAAGCACGAATACAAAAATGCTTCAAAGGGCTGTGAACTGTCATACCGTTTCAGAACATCCACAAATACCTCATTGGCAAGTGAATAAAAATCATCCCTGTCCTTGTCCAACAGTCCACCGAATTTCAATAATATCCTGTCAACGATTCCACGAAGCTTCTTTGCGTTGTCTGCATAATATGCTGCTAATATCTGTTCCATACGAATACACCTCTCAATTAATATATACTCAGTATAGAACGCATGTTCGTGTTTGTCAATATCTTTTCCGAACATTTGTTCTGATTTGATTACAGTTTCATTTTTTGAAAAAATTGCAATCCATTTGGAGAAGTATATATTACAGCCCAATCAACAACCAAACTTTGAAACAAAAGAAAAAAGAAAGGAAAGAGACAATGGCAGAAACATTTTACAAAAGAAAACCATATAAGCCAGACCACACAAAATTTGGAGGAGTCATCTACTATTCCGATTTTGATACCAGTTATCCAAGTGGAAATATAGCGGAACGTATTGCAAAGGACCGTAGATTTGATGAACAGTGCAGAAAAAATCTGATAAACAGACCAAACTAAGGAGGGGATTCTTATTTTAGACAAACAGTATAATCTATATTCTATTGATACCGGACATTTTTACAGCAACCGTGAAAGGTATTTACATGATATGAACTGTAAATATCGCAGGGAGCGCAATTATGTGCAGAATAAACTGCCGGAACTGGAAAAGAAACTTAAGCATTTCGGATATTCAGACAGCGATATTAAAAATATGAAAAACAACAAAACAGAGGAAATTACCATTTTAGAATCGTCTTATGATACCGTTTCCGAATATTTTCATTGGATAAGCATCATTGGACACAAGAGAGAAAAAGCGAAAGAATCCAAAGAAAAACTGCTCGCTCTTCTATCCCATAAAGTGGCACAAAATGAATTGTCCAATGGCAGAGACCATATCCGAAGGGTAAACGAAAACAGCATAAACGATACAAATGTAATCTCTATGTTTGATTCTGCCCTCAGCAGAACTATCGGAATGAAACAGGACGAACTGACAGAGATTCTCATGGTGGTACAAGTCTATTATTTTGATGTATTTAAGGATATCTCCTTTTTCGGATTTACCTATAAAGGGGAAAAATATAAATACTTTACTTCATCCGCCGGACAGATTCGTATGAAAAAGGCAGTTTTCATCAAAGAATCCGTGTGGAACCAAATTGAAAAAAATGTAATGTGTGGTCTCACCATAGACAAAATTAATTCCAAAGGCGGAAATAATGTGAACAAACATCTGGCATATATGGCTTTGACAAACTCGGCAACAGACGAATGGAGGGAATTTGATATTGACAAGTCCATTGTCATTGAGGATTTTGAGACAAATGTGTATGGCACCTTTGATTTCGTGGATGAGACGGATTATTCCATTACCCGCAAAACCGATTATGTACCGATTCCCCATACGGACGGCGCCGGAATGGTACTTCCTGCCGTTTCCACCAAAAATTTTATGTTCCGTGCACCATGGATTAAAGGCCTGTTAGGCGTGTTTGATTTCAGGAAGTTTGTGGAAGCTAATAACTGCTCCCCTGTTATTTCGGATATCTATGGCAAAGAACATAATATTATAGAAGAAGATATTCAAATCATCTTTACCAGGAGCCAGTTCAAAATGTATAAGTACTATGACTCCTGGGAGGAATATAAGGAATATTTCAAAAAATACCACTGTCGCGCCGGCGTCTGTAATGTGGAAGAAGACCGCATTAAAAACGCCAAGATAAACTATCAGATGCTTCAGACCCTTACCGATATTACCGACCAGGAAATTGATTTGCTTACCCGCAAGTCAGTGGAACGAATCAGCAATATCTGTAACTCCAAAGAAACCATGATGGATATTCTGGGCATTACACCTTACAACACCAATATGACTCCCTTTCAAAAAGCAGTCAAGATATATCCTGCCCTGCTCAGTGACACCTATGCCAAAGATGTGATTCGGGAAGTAAAAAACAGTCTTCTAAAAAAATATCGCAGTGGAAAACTGGAAATCAACGGAAAGTATGCTTTTTTACTTCCAGATTATTACGCTGCCTGCGAGCACTGGTTCGCACACATAGACAATCCCAAAGGATTGCTGGACGACAAAGAAGTATTTTGCTGGTTATTCAGACAATACGATAAACTGGACTGTCTCAGAAGTCCCCACTTGTACAAAGAACATGCCATCCGCTCTAATGTAGCCGGCAATACATACGGTGAACGTAAAAATAAGATTAAGGAATGGTTTATCACCAACGCCATTTACACAAGTACCCATGATTTAATCAGCAAAATTCTACAGTTTGACGTGGATGGCGATAAGTCTCTGGTTGTAGCGGACCAGGATTTTATCCAAATTGCAGAACGCAATATGAAAAATATCGTGCCCCTATATTACAACATGCGCAAATCAGAACCAACCGAGCTTACGAACAAGACCATCTATGCCGGATTAAACAAAGCCTTTACCAGTGGCAATATTGGTATTTACAGTAATGATATTTCCAAAATATGGAACCATGATGTATTTATAGAAGGAACGGAAACGGAAAAACAGGAAGCTGTGGATGTGGTGAAGCTGCTGTGTATGGAGAATAATTTCTGTATCGATGCCGCCAAAACACTGTATATGCCTAAACGCCCGGAATGGTTCCGTCCGGTGGTTTCCAAATATACCAACTGTAAATTACCTGCTTTCTTTGAATATGCAAAGGACAAAGAAAAAACGCAGGTAAAAGAACCAAATGGCAGTTTTGTAAACCGGATATATGAAAAAATACCAAACAAGCCCATTAACACCCGGGGGCTGAAGCTGGAGCCTCTCGCATATCAGAAAATGATGTCTGACCCAAAAATCATATGCGCCAGGGAAGTATCTGATTTATATGATACCTTGAACAGGCAGTACCGTTATATGTGCAATATGAAGGATGAGCATAAAGATAATCTCCAATATATTGCCTGCAAAATCCGGGAAGCTTTCAGCCAGTCCGGTTATTCCGAGGAAACCATTGCCGATATGCTGGTGGAATATTTATATGGAAGGGAAAAACGATACAAGCAATTATTGTGGTTCTGCTATGGGCAGTATGTAGTAAACAATCTGGAAAAAAATACGGGAGCAGTCAGGACAAAATTTGTCCAGTGTATCGACTGTGGCGAATGGAGCGAGGTGCCTGGCAACGACGGTATGACCTGCCGGTGTGACGCCTGTCTCAAAATATATAAAAGGAACAGAGACCGCATCCGAAAACAGAAATACCGTATGTCCCACAAGGTCTCCTGATGGAAAAAAGTCCGTTATTTTCGGGCAAAAAAAGAATGGAAAAAGAAAAATCATCCGTAAAAAACGTAACACACTTTGTGGGTATAAGGGAAAAGATGAAATATACAGTACAGACGGAGGCAAAAACAATTTGAACATCACTCAGGATACACTGATACAACAAATAGCAGACAGAGAAAAGCTTCCTGCAGCCACAGTCCGTAAATTATTTCAATCAGCGGAGGATATTATTTTCGACTACTTATCTTCTACTGCTCCGTCTGAAGAAATAACAATTAAATTGTTTTCCGGTATCAGCATTAAAAGAACATACCTGAAAGAAAAGAAATATTCCAGAGGAATGTTTCAGAATATAGACTGCCCGGAACATGTGGCTGTAAAAGCAGCTTCATCCAAATATTATAACAGACAGGTAAACCAAAAATTATTCCATACCTGAAGCTCATTTCTCATTTCTGATGCAGGTGGTGGTGCTGCCATTCTGGCGGCACTGCCACTTGTCCTCCTATAAACACTACTACTTTATAACACGAGGATTATCATGAAACTAAATTATTTTGAACTGCTGTCGCCGGAACCGATACAACTGCCGGGCACAGGTGGAATCCTTTCACCAAAACTGCGGGATATCGCTTCTATCGGTTACAGTACCTATCAATACTATCTGACCATACTGTTAATGGATGTGAAAACCTTTTTCACAATCATCGGGCTGGCAGAAAATTATGATTTGCTGTCCGACGAGGAAAAAACACAACTGAATATTTTCGAGCTGCTGCTGGCAAACCATGAGTCTGCCACACTGCTGCAAAATGTATTAAATTTCTTTATCAAAGAAGATGTCTTGTATTCTCCTGAGCAGTCCTGCTATATGGTTATGGAAGACAATAATAACATTGGCATTATTTCCAAAGAAAATTATCCGCAAATCTGCGATATCATATACCAGCGTAATTATATTAAGTCCAACCGGGAAGAAGACTTATCAAAAGCAAAAAACAAAAAAGCACTGGAGATAATGAAAAAACTGCAAAAGGGAAGGTCCCAGAAAAACAGCCGGACGAAAACCGACCAGAATATGGAATTAGGAAATATCATATCCGCTGTAGCGAATAAGAGCCAGTCCCTTAATATTCTGAACATCTGGGATTTGACTGTTTATCAGATATGGGACTGCTTTTCCAGACTTTCCAATAACAGTATCTATGATATTCAGTCCATGAGTGTTGCTGCCTGGGGTGATAAAGACCACCATTTTGACGCAACCACATGGTTTAAACGAATAGACACAGGTAACTAAGACCCGTTTTATGCGGGTCTTTTTAATATAAACACTTTTACAAAAGAAATGGAGGAACTCTTTATGTCAAACACTACTATGGCTAACAGAGAAGTATGTGACCTTATTTTTGTAGACTATGCTACAAAAAAACCCTTTATGAACCTGGACTTTGCCAATGTCTCCACTACGGAGCTTACAGGTGAATCCGTATTTGCCTACGGCGGCAAAGGACATCCCAAGCGCGTCCAGTTTGCCGGCGAAAAAGGCGGCACTCTCACTATCGAGACACAGATGCAGACCGTTAAACTGTGGCAGTTAATCACTGGCGGTGAAGTCAGCAAATCTGCTAAGTTTGTAACAAGAACAGAAGCTGTTGTTGATGAGGCAGGTACTGCTATTACACTGGCAGATACCCCTGTTGCAGGTACTGTTATCGTGTATGCGGACGGCGACGACTGTGGCACTGAGCTGAAATGTACTGTTGCAGATAAGGAAATTACACTTTCTACTGCCCTTGCAGGCGGAAGCAAAGTAATTGTTTATTACATGAAAGAAGTAGCTTCCGGCGTTGAGAGAATCAACATCAAGTCCACCAGCTTCCCCAAGAACTTTATCGTTTACGGTGACACTGTTATGAAGACAGAGAATGACGAAGTACTGCCCTACAAGCTGACCGCTTACAAAGTGGCTCCCCAGAGTAATATGTCCTTAAGCTTCTCCAACTCCGGCGATCCCGGAACCATTACCATCACATGTGACCTTATGGCAGATGGTGATGATAACATGCTGGATTTAGTTTTGATTGAGGACTAATCTGCCCTGACGGATATTCCCAAATGATTGTATTGTAGTTTATGTTAAAAATGGAGACACCATTCTGCAATACATTGCACAAAATGGTGTCTCCATTTTTTTACGCTTAGATAGAAGGTGAGATTATTTCAAATATTAAATTAGAAACACTACAGGATGTTTATGACTGTTACGGAAGAGAAAACCTTGTTCCCATTGACCTTTTAAAACAGATAATTTTCTATACCTCCAGGGGCGTCCAGCCCGTATTTACCTGTGAATCCGAAAAGGAAAAGCGAAAAGGTCAATTGGTATGCTGGTTCTTAAAATCAGAAACCCAATGGGTTTATAAAAAATGGAAAGAAAACAGTCCACTTTTTGATACACAAAAGGAGAAATCATTATGACAACTATTATCGGCTCAGCCAGAATAGATGAAAACGGCAAATTAAGCGGCGGCGCCCCAGGCGACCAGAAACAGAAATCTTCCATAAATGATACCATCGGTGAAGTCAGTATGCAGAATTTCTACATTCACAGCAAAGGCTGGTATATCCTCAGACCAAGGAGCGCCCGGATTGCCAATCAGATTGCCGCCAACATGAAAACAGCCTGCAATAATTCCAACATTGGATACGACCAGGGAAACCGACTGGGCATTATCACTTATGGTATCAATACCAGAACCAAAACCGAATGCGACTGCTCTTCTCTGGTACGCCAGTGCGTTAAGGAAGCTGCCGGAAAAGACCCTGGAAACTTCACAACTGCTAACGAAGCATCCGTTCTCGAAGCATCCGGACTTTTTGAAAACAGAAAGTCTTATATATCCGGAACCACACTTTATACGGGAGATGTTCTCGTTACCAAGACAAAGGGACATACCGTAATTGTGACAGATGGTATGGCAAGACCTGCAGACTCTGCCACTACGGCAACTGCTTCTTCCCTCCTTAAAGTAGACGGACTGTGGGGTACTGCCACCACAAAACGTCTGCAGCAAATATTTGGCGTTCCCCAGGACGGCATTATTTCCAATCAGTATGCAAGTGAAAAAACCAGAAATCCCGGATTAGCAGGCCAAAGCGGCTGGGACTGGAAAACAAAGCCTATAGGTGGCAGCTTATTAATCAGAACCATCCAGCAAAAAGTGGGCGTCACCCAGGATGGATGGATTGGAAAAAATACAATTACAGCAATGCAGAAATGGCTGGGAACCACCCAGGACGGCATCATCAGCAAACCTTCCCAAATGGTGAAAGCACTGCAGGCATGGTGCAATCAATAATGGATAAGGAGAATTTTACTATATGAATACTACCACGCTTCTACTTTTACTATCTGTTTTCTCTGTCATCAGCAGCCTGGTTACAGAAAGCATTAAAACACTTGTCACCGACAAGGCAAATCTGCCTTATAACATCATTGCACTGGCAACAGCTCTTATTGTGGGCAGTGGGGGAACCGCTGTTTTTTACCAGCTTAACACAATCCCCCTTACCATAAATAACATCATCTATATGATTCTTATGGGACTCGCCAGCGGTCTGGTGAGTATGACTTCCTACGACAAAGTCAAACAGGCAATAGAACAGCTTATGAACCCCAAAGGGTAAGATAACATGCAGTGCAGAAATGAGGATTTAATATAATGAATGAAATTATAGAATTAACTAAGGTAAATTTCTCATCTGTGTTTATCGCTGTGTTTATTATTCTCATCGGAGTCAGGACAATCGTCACTTTATTGGAATGGATTACTGATAAACTCGGTATGGAAACAAAATGGATGAGAAAACGCCGTGAAGAAAGAGATTTACTGATTCAGACTTCCAGGAAACTGACTGCGCTGCAGGAAAAACAAATACACGATATGGAAAAATCCGACCGCCTTGACTCTGAAATGCGAAATGATATCAAAAAACTGACTGAAATGTTCGTGGAGAAACAGATTAACGACTACCGCTGGGAAATCATCAATCTGGCTGATAAAATTGCAAGCGGCAGCCCCGTCAGCAAAGAATGCTACCGTCACGCAATTTCCACCTATGAAAAATATGAAAAAATAATCAGGGAACACGGATTAGTCAACGGTGAAGTGGAAATTTCCATCGAGATAATCAGAGAACATTACCAGAAAAAATTAACAGAAAATATAACTTAAGGAGAATTTCGTTTATGATTACTTTATTTAGAATGATTCGCTTGTGGCAGTTACGGACAAAATGGAAACTGGCATTCTACCAGTTCCTGGATAAACAGTTAAAGAATCTGGAAGAACCGGAAAAAAAACAAGAAGACTAAATTATTTGTCAATACTTTAAATTGTCTGATTTGCCTATATTATTAAAAATTTCATATTATTTTGTCATTGGACTTCTATACTAAATATCTTATAATATTTTAGGGCAGCTACATTTAACAAATCTCATATACTTTATACCATTATGATTTACAAGGAGCAGGTCATATGAATATATGTATATTAGACGATACTACATTTACAATAGAACATGTTAAAAAATTGATTTTATCCTCCTGCGAGGAATTAAAAATTTCGGAGCCAAATATTTTCAGCTTTGTATCACCGGAAGATTTCACTGACTGGATTCATTACCATCACAATCTTGACGTCTGTTTTCTGGATGTCAATCTGGAACATAAAATCGACGGTTTAGAAATTGCAAAGCTGATTAAGGATACCAACTACCATACCCTTATCGTTTTTATGACCTCCTATGACAGCTATTTCCCGGATATGGTTCAGGTGGAACCATTCCGTTTCCTGCCAAAACCAATAGAATCCAAAAAATTCTCCGACATCTTCCATGCTGTCTATGACAGAATAATACTCAAAAAATCTGAAGAACATGTTCCTATATACAAATGTAAAAACAATGGTATTATTTTTCCGGTCAATTTGAATGAAGTGATATATTTTACCTCCTATAAACGTAAAATTTATGTACACGATACGAAAAATTTTAATGTGGAATTTTATGGCAAACTGGATGATGTGGAGAAAGAAATACGTGCCCTGTCCAATAAATATATCCGCATCAATAAAAGCTATCTGCTTAACAAAGACTACATAGAAAACATTGGCAAAAACTCGGTATCTGTGGAAGGAGTCACTTATGCCATAAGCCCGAAATACAGAAATAACTTAAAAATTATTACATAAAACTTGGAAATAATTACAACCCTATTCAAATTCATGGTCTGTATTATTATAATCAGATTATCAATACAAAAGAGAAAACCGGAGGGACTGTAAATGAATTTATCTTATTTTAATGTAATATGTGAAGAAATGGATGTGTTCGACGGGAAAGTAATACACATTAACCGAAAAGCAAAAGACATTGACGAAGTATGCCAGATAATCAAAACATGCCTGGAGGAACACCCCATGGCACACTGGGAACTGTACCCATGTCATGTCAGAATGTGAGTTTGCAAACTATATACTGCTCCAAAAGAACCGGCATCACAGCCGGTTCTTTTACCACACTGCGGCGGATGGAAATATGCCGCGCAGGCGACCCGCTGCAGACAAAAGAATCCTGGAAACAAGATTTTTTTTAAATCAAAAAATAAAAAGGAAGGTGGTAAATTGGCTACTAATGACGGAAAAATGATACTTGGCCTGGA
>CAZRZM010000120.1:0-10251 GCA_964604575.1 uncultured Acetatifactor sp. | reverse complement strand
GATGTAACCCGTCCCATTTCTCTTACATCGTTAGAATTTATTCGATCCAACGCAATTACATCTATTTCATCAAACAAAATGACTACTCGATTAGAATGTGGCAGCATATTAATTTCATTAAAAAGATTGGCAATATTCTTATTTGTTTGACCCAGTTTACTGTCAATTAAATGGTCAAAATCCACAAAAAACAAGGTTCTATCCAGCAAGCGGGCTACATGTTTTGCCGCTTCCGTTTTACCACTTCCCGGCAATCCTTCAAATAAAAATTTATTGATGCCCACATTATGTTTTACGGCATTTATAATTCCTTTTATATTTTCTAAAATTTCAGTCGGTAAATTTAAGGGTGTCATCATTCGAGTATCTGCCTATTTTAAATAATCGCTTTCAAAATCATTACTTTGTGGTGTATACAAATTTGATTCTGCAATTAACCCCATAACATATTCTGCTAATTGATCATCACCAATACTATCAAAATATCTTGCAATATTTATTGCCTCGTTTCTAAAACCATTTTCGTTTTTTTCTACATGATATTTTATTAAATTCAACACACTTTGCTTTTTCATAACATAACACCTCCAGACATATATAGGCTATCACATTTTGGGACAAAATTCAATGGTTTGGGACATTTTTAATTGTTTTTCTATTATATCATAGCATTTTTTACTCTCATGAAATTGCCCATGTTTATTGATTAATCTTCCCTCTTCATCATAATTTGTATAATAATTTTCTAAATAATTTATTCCTTTTTCCTCCAATCCTATTTTTCTTCGAGTATCTCAAAACCAATTCATGCTGCCTTGTAGCAATAATATGCAGAGGGATTATAAATTTGTTATAATTTCTTCCCCATATGAGGGTTCGTAAACAAGGGTGGAACAATATAACATAATACAAGATGTGATAAAAAGGATACCAGTGAAAAGTTTAGTATTTTCATGAGTTTAACAAGATTTTTATAACAGGATATCTACTATTTCAGAATGCCTTTCTCCCGTAAGCAGGAAAGCATATACTCCAACATCCGCTCTTCCTCATAATCGAAATCATACTTGTTGACCCAGATTACATCCGGCTCCCTCTTAAACCAGGTAAGCTGCCTTTTAGCAAAATGTCTGGTATCTCTTTTTATAAGATAGACCGCCTGCTCCAGGGTAATCTCCCCTTCCAGATACTTCAGAATTTCCTTGTAGCCCAGCCCCTGCATGGACACCATTTCCCGGTGGCAGCCCATCTGCTGTAATTTTTTTACTTCCTCCACCAGACCGTCCTCCAGCATTTTGTCAACTCTCAGTTCAATTTGTTCATAAAGCCGCTCCCTCTTGTCATTCAGCACAAAATAGCAGGAGTTGTAGGCACTCGTCTTCTGTTTTTCCTGTTCATTATGGCTGGATATTTTCTCGCCTGTCAAATGATAATACTCCAGCGCCCGTATGACACGTTTTATATTGTTGGCATGAATCGCCGCTGCGGATTTTTCATCCACTTTACGAAGCTGTTCATGAAGGTATTCCGCCCCCTTTTCCTGCGCCAGAGCCTCCAGACGGCTGCGGTATTCTGTGTTTTCTTGGTTTTCCGTAAAGTCAATGTCCTTAAGAACTGCCTGGATATAAAATCCGGTTCCCCCTATGAGAATGGGGATGTGCCCCCTCTCATAAATTCCTTTTAAAGCTTCCTCACATTTCTCTTTAAAAACCACTACATTAAAGGGTTCCTCGGGATTCAGAATATCAATCAGGTGATGGGGGACGCCCTGCATTTCTTCGCGCGTAATTTTGGCGGAGCCGATATCCATATGACGGTATACCTGCATGGAATCTGCGGAAAGTATTTCGCCGTCCACCGCTTTTGCCAGCGCGATGGAAAGTCTGGTCTTCCCTACTGCGGTGGGACCGGTCAGTACAAGCATTGGTTTTGCTCTGCTGACGCTACTGTTTTCATGAGAAAAATACGTATCCAGAACATCATCCACAAAACGCTCGGCAAGAATATAGGTTTCATGGGGATTGCGGGAAGCGGCATCCCTTTCCTGCCGCCAGAGAAGCGCGCTGCTGATTACATCATTGTATTTCGGCATAAAATCCATGGCCCAGCGGGCGGCAGCCGGCTTGGAAACCTGCTCTCCCGTTTTTAACGTATAAAGCGCACGGCATAAAGTCAGTACTGCATATGCCTGACTATAACAGCTTTCCCTGCATGTCCTGATACGTTCCCTAAAGCTCTGCGCATACCCACACACCGCCTGAATAAATTCATACTTTTCAATAGGGGGCATCACTTTTTTGATGTCCATTCCATAAAGGGTAACAGCATACTCCTGCACACAGTACCATTCATCAATCCAGTCCATGCCGGAATTAATCATATGCAGGGGCTCGCCGGGTGAGATATTTCCCATTTGAAACGAAGACGTCCGGAAATTCTTCAGACCCTCAAGCGGAGCATAATGCACCTCCAGACGATTTCTCCATAGTGGATTTTCACAGACTATTTTCTGGTGCATCGCACGGAGCTTTTCAAGCTCTTCCAGGGTAATCTCAGAGGTGGTTACAACCAACGTGTCTATATCACTGGTATGAATGTCGAAATCTCCCCAGACTAAGGAGCCGTACAGATAAAATCCTGACATTTTATCTCCAAAAATTTGCTTATGTCCGCTTAGCAAGGTATCTATTATTTTATTTACTGCATCATACTGTGTCCAGTCCACTGCAACAATTCTCCTATCCGCGTCCATTCCTAATCCGGTCAGGATGCCCTTCTGCTATACAATTCGTTTAAACTTCTTCTCCATCTCTGTTTTACTGATGGTGACAATGGTGGGTCTTCCATGGGGACAGTTATATGGATTGTCCAGCGTAAGAAGCTCATCTATCAGTTTCTCCGCTTCGGCAACACTTAATCGGTTATTTCCTTTCACTGCCGCCTTACAGGACATGGAAGCAATTTTTTCCTCTATCACCCGGATACTGCCATAGCTTTTTCCCTCTCCCAGCTCGTCCAGCACCTCCAGAAACATTTCTTTCTCACCGCAGCCATATAAATCCACCGGAACGCTCCGAAGTGCGTATTCCGTACCGCCGAATGCTTCCACTTCAAAGCCCAGGGAGCAAAAAGCATCCCAGTGCTCCTTCAAAACAGCCTCTTCCTGACCGGAAAGACTGACAATAATGGGAGGCATTAAATTCTGGGAGGTTATTGCCTTTTCCTGATACTGCTTTATCAGACGCTCGTATTTTACCTTCTCGTGCGCCGCATGCTGGTCTATCATCAGCATCTTATCCTCATACTGTATCAGCCAGTAGGTGTCGAATACCTGACCGATAATCCGGTACCGCATACGGTTATCCACCGTGAGAATTTTCTCTTCAAAGAGATTCATCTGGGTGCCTTTTTCCTGCGCCGGAGCAGACTGTGCTTCTATAACAGTGTCTGTTCCATCAGACTCTTCCACAAAAAAAACATCTTTCTCCTGTATAGGAATTTTGTTTTCCGGGAAGCCTTCCGTCTCTTCAGAAATATTTTTCACCCGGTTCCACACAGGATTGTTCTGAAAGTCCTTTTGGGAAGGATTTTCTGTCCGGTATTTTGTGTCTTCCATCACCCGGAAACGGCTCTCCCTCTGTAGCTCAAAGGGTTCCGGTGTACGAACCTTCATCGCCTTGGTCTGCGCCTGCTTTAAAGCCTTTTTCGCTTCTTTTTCATCGTCAAGCGGAGCCTCGGGAATCATTTCCTGCTGTTTCAGGGTCTCATGTATCATTTCCGACACACACTGCACAAACAATATATTATCCCCAAAGCGCACATCCATTTTGGTGGGGTGTACATTCACATCCACCATCCCCATATCCATGGAAATATGCAGGACACAGAGCGGAAATTTGTGCTGCATCAGATATTCTTTATACCCTTCTTCCACCGCTTTGGCTACAATGCTGCTTCGCACGAAGCGTCCATTGATATAGTAGATTTCAAAATTGCGGTTGGAGCGCACTATCGCAGGCTTACCCAGATATCCTTCCAGACGAATGCCGCCCTTCCCGGTCTGAATGGGTATCAGGGAGGAGGCAACCTCCCTGCCGTAAATGCGGTAAATCGCCTCCCGCAAATCTCCGTTGCCGGAG
This sequence comes from uncultured Acetatifactor sp., assembly GCA_964604575.1. Taxonomy (GTDB): domain Bacteria; phylum Bacillota; class Clostridia; order Lachnospirales; family Lachnospiraceae; genus Acetatifactor. The sequence continues at coordinate 6,112 of CAZRZM010000120.1, read as the reverse complement.
GTATGGAATCTGGTCTGGCTGCCCAGCACAAATTTAAATGAAATATCCGGTCTTGACAGGGCAAGATGCTCCATCAAATCTGCAATATAACCGCCTTCCGTGGCAGGCTGCTTTAGAAACTTCCGTCTGACCGGCGTGTTAAAGAACAAATTGCGCATAATAAAGGTGGTTCCCTCCGGCGCACCGATTTCTTCAAAGGTATTTTCCACGGCACCCTCCAGCACCATGCGCACTCCGGTCAGTGTGTCTTTTGTCTTGGTAATCAGTTCTACTCTGGACACTGCAGCAATGCTGGAAAGTGCTTCGCCGCGGAATCCCAGACTGTCCACACGCATTAAATCCTCTATGGTTTTTATCTTGCTGGTGGCATGGCGCAGAAATGCTGTGCGGAGCTGCTCTTTCGCAATTCCACAGCCATTGTCCGTCACACGAAGGAACTCGATTCCTCCGTCCCTCGCCTCCACTGTAATGGCTGTGGCGCCTGCATCAATAGCATTTTCCACAAGCTCTTTTACCACGCTGGCCGGTCTCTCCACTACTTCGCCAGCGGCTATTTTATCTACTGTCTCAGAGTCCAGCACTTGTATCTGCATTAATTTCCATCCTTCCAACGATTCTTCAATTTATTTTGTAAGCGATATAAGGTATTGAGGGCATCCAGAGGCGTCAGGGTGGTAACTTCAATATCCATCAGCTCTTTCAGCACGTCCTCATCTTTTACCGTATCAAACAAGGATATCTGTGCCATATCCAGCTCATCATATTTTACCGTCTGTTTTGCCGCCCTGCCCTCTCCTCTGGTATCAACCGCAATACTCTGTACCTTGTCCATGATATCATTGTCACTTAAGCTTTCCGCGATTTCCTTCGCCCGGTCAATCACCATATCCGGCACGCCAGCCAGCTTTGCCACCTGGATACCATAGCTTCTGTCCGCGCCGCCCTTGATAATTTTGCGTAAGAATACAATGTCATCTCCGCATTCTTTCACTGCGATGCAGTAATTGTTTACATTGCTCATTTTGCCTTCCAGCTCTGTCAGTTCATGATAATGGGTGGCAAACAGGGTCTTGGCGCCCAGAAGCTTATGATTGCTGATATGCTCAATCACTGCCCATGCAATACTGAGTCCGTCAAAGGTGGAGGTTCCCCTCCCAATTTCATCCAGAATCAGCAGACTGTTTGGTGTGGCATTGCGCAGAATATTGGCAACCTCATTCATTTCCACCATAAAAGTGGACTGTCCGCTGGCCAAATCATCCGACGCCCCCACTCTGGTAAAAATACGGTCCACAATACCGATGCTGGCACTCCCCGCAGGAACAAAGGAACCAATCTGTGCCATCAGTACAATCAATGCCACCTGACGCATATAGGTAGATTTACCTGCCATATTGGGTCCGGTGATAATGCTGATGCCATGCCTGCCATTGTCCAGATACGTGTCATTGGAAATGAACATATCATTGTTCAGCATCTGCTCCACCACCGGATGTCTGCCATTTTTGATATCAATAATACCCTTTTCGTTTATTTTGGGACGCACATACCGGTTTCGCTCCGCCACTAACGCCAGAGACGCATAAACATCCAGTCTGGCAACCGCCTTGGCAGTTCTCTGGATACGCTCTATCTCTGCCGCAATGGAATCCCTGATTTTACAGAACAAATCATACTCCAGCGTCTGCAGTTTGTCCTCTGCATTTAAAATGGTGTCCTCCAGCTCCTTAAGGCGGGGCGTGGTATATCTCTCTGCATTGGCAAGGGTCTGTTTTCTGATATAATCCTCAGGAACCAGGTCTTTGTAAGAGTTTGTCACCTCAAAATAATAGCCGAATACCTTATTGTATTTGATGCGGAGATTTTTGATGCCGGTGCGCTCCCTGTCTTCCTGCTCCAGCTCCGCCAGCCACTGTTTTCCGTCCCGTTTGGCATTCCGAAGCATATCGATGGTTTCATCAAATCCATCCCGAATCATGCCGCCCTCTCTAATGGTGACAGGCGGCTCCTCTTCGATTGCCTGGAAAATCAACTGGTAGATATCCTCAAGCCCCTCAATCTCCTCCTGGATTTTCACCAGTTCTTCTTTGCCAAAAGATTTTAAAACCACTTTAATGTAAGGCAGCATTTCCAGGGAATTGCGGAAGGCAATCATATCTCTGGGATTGGCGGTTTTATAAGTCACTTTACTGAGCAGTCGCTCCAAATCATAAATGGGATTTAGATATTCCCTGATTTCATCTCTGGAAACACTGTCCCCATTCAGCTCCTCAATGGCATCCAGACGCTTCTCCATCTCTTCTCTGTCAATGAGGGGCTGCTCTATCATGCTTCTTAACATTCTGCCGCCCATTGCCGTCTTTGTCTTATCCAATACCCAGAGCAGAGAGCCTCTTTTTTGCTTTTCCCGAAGAGTCTCTGACAATTCCAGATTTCTTCTGGTGGAGCTGTCCAGTAGCATATATTTACTGGTTAAATAGGGCGAAATATGGGTAAAATGCTCCAGACCCGTCTTCTGTGTATCGTACAGATGCTGTAAAAGGGCGCCTGCCGCAATCAGTCCCACCGGGAACTCCTCAATTCCCAGACCAATTAAAGTATTCACTTTAAAATGTCTCTGTAAAATCTTCTTACAGCCCTCATCGTCAAACAGATGGGCTTCCAGCACATTCATTGCAATATGTAATCTGCCGCGTAAATCCGCCACATCCACGCCGCTCACCAGAAAGGCATCATTGCAGATAATTTCAGAAGGAGCATATTTCATCAGCTCATCCATCAGTTTTCTTAAATCATCCACCTCTGTAACATAATAATCTCCGGTTGTCACATCCGCCGCAGAAATTCCTATTTTGGTAGGTGTATAGGTGATGCACATCAAAAAATTATTTTTGGATGCCTCCAGACTTTGTACATTCAGATTGGTTCCCGGTGTGACAATGCGGACTACCTCGCGCTTCACCAGCCCTTTTGCCAGTTTGGGGTCTTCCACCTGCTCACAGATAGCCACCTTGTAACCTCTGCTCACCAGCTTGCTTAAATACCCCTCCACCGCGTGATAGGGAATGCCGCACATAGGCGCCCTCTCTTCCAGACCACAGGCCTTTCCGGTCAGGGTAATCTCCAGTTCCCTGGATGCCGTCAGCGCATCCTCAAAAAACATTTCATAAAAATCACCCAGTCGATAAAATAAAATACAGTCTGCATACTGTTTTTTTGTTTCCATGTACTGCTGCATCATGGGAGTTAATTCCGACACTTTTTTCTACCCCTATTCTTATATTTCTCTTATTGTATAATTACTGTTCAGAGCCAAATATGAGCTGCGTAGCAGCATTTTGCGAATGGGTCTGAACAGTTAACAACTAACGAAGAAAGCGGACACACAAGAAATGCGCATCCGCTTCTATAGTACCACAAAATGTTGTTATTGTAAATTATTGGAAACTATTGTAAATCCTGGGCGCGCTGCAGGGCATCATCAATATGGGGGCAGAAATTCTCGCTTCCCAGTTTGTCATAAAGTCCGCTTTTCTTTATCACATTCATGGGCTGTTCGTTGACATGTGACATAATAAGCTGGATTTTTTTCTTACAACAGTTCTCATATAACTGTTCCAGATTGTGCATGGCTGTAGCGTCGATTGCACTTACGCTTCTCATACGAAGCACAAGGCAGTTGGTCTTTTCATCCGGTGCAATCTGCATAATTTTGTCTGCGGCGCCGAAGAAAAGGGGTCCGCTCACTTCATATACCAGTGTATTGGCAGGCACCACCCGCAGACTTAAGCTGTCTTTGTCGTCATCCTCATCCACATATTTCCAGCCCTCCACTTCCGTCACGTCGCTCATGCGTTTCATGAACAGAATGGCTGCCATCAGAATACCAACCTCGATTGCCACCACCAAATCAAATACCACTGTGAGCACAAAGGTTACCACCAGCACAATAATATCGCTTTTTGGCGCTGTCTTGCACAAGTGCAGGAATTTCCTCCACTCCGACATATTGTAAGCCACCATAAACAAAATCGCCGCAATGGCAGGCATGGGAATCAGCGCCGCATAAGGCATCAGCACCACCAGAATCAACAGCAGGGTAACGGCATGTACCATACCTGCCACAGGGGTGCGTCCGCCGTTTTTCACATTGGCGGCAGTTCTGGCAATAGCTCCGGTGGCAGGTATTCCGCCAAACAATGCGGAGGTAATATTACCAGCCCCCTGGGCAATCAGTTCCATATTGGAACGGTGTCTGCTGTTTACCATACTGTCTGCCACCACGCAGGAAAGCAGGGACTCTATGGCAGCCAGAATAGCAATGGTGAAAGCATCCGGCAGTACATTTTTGATGGTGGCGAGTTTGAAGGCAGGCAGGGAAATTCCCGGCAGTTTATTGGAAATGTCGTACAAATCCCCAATGGTATTCACCTGCATATGCAGTCCCTTCACCATTCCGATACTAACCAGCACCGCGATTAGGGAAGGCGGAATTTTCTTACAGAATCCGGGCAGATAAGGCCAGCCAATCAAAATCACCATACACACAGCGCCCACCACAAGGGCCTGCCAGTTAAAAGTACCGATAAAATCAAAAACCGCTTTTAATTTATCCATGGTCTCAATCAACGGCTCCCCGGTCACAATCTGCAGTCCCAGAAAATCCTTAATCTGTCCGATAAAAATAGTGACTGCGATACCGGAGGTGAAGCCGGTGGTGATGGTATAGGGAATAAACTTAATCAGATTGCCCAGACGAAGTAATCCCATTAAAATCAGGATGATACCAGCCATAATCGTTGCAAGTATTAATCCGTCCATACCGTTTCTTGCCACAATTCCTGCCACAATGGTGGCAAATGCCGCTGTAGGTCCCGCTATCTGTACACGGCTTCCTCCCAGAAAAGAAATGACAAATCCGGCGGTAATGGCTGTGTAGATGCCTTTTTCCGGTGTGACCCCGGAGGCAAGCGCCAGCGCGATAGACAGCGGAAGGGCTATAATCGCCACAATAATTCCGGCAACCACATCTTTTACAAACTGTTCCCTGGAGTATGTTTTCATCACAGAAAACAACTTTGGTTTTAACTTTTCCATAATCTCTTTTGTCCTCTCTATTATTTCATTTATAATACGTAACTGCTCAGCACATATGCCCTATGTAATAGAAACCACGACATTCATCCAGAGAAACTCTTACTATTTTCCCGACCAGAGAAGGCTCCCCTTTAAAATGCACCAGCGTATTGTTGGACAGTCTTCCTGTCACAAAATCGGTATCATTTTCATTGATTTCCTCCACCAGGGCATCCATAACCATTCCCTGGTAACGTGATACCTGTTCTTTTGCTGTCTCCTGAACGGTCTTAAGCACTTTGTCGAACAAGGGCTTTACCACCTCTTCCGGTACCTGGTTCTCCATGGCTGCAGCCGGAGTTCCGGTGCGTTTGGAATAGATAAACGTAAAAGCATTGTCATATTTTACTTTTTGAATCACATCAATGGTTTCTTCCACATCTTCTTTGGTTTCTCCCGGAAATCCCACAATAATATCGGTGGTAATGGCAATATCTGGTATCTCCCTGCGGATACGCATCGCCAGCTCCAGATACTGCTCCTTGGTATAACGGCGGTTCATCGCCTCCAAAATCCGGGTGGAACCGGACTGGAGCGGCAGATGAAGATGTCTGCATATTTTGGTGGAATGCTTCATTACTTCTATCAGCTCATCCGATAAATCCTTGGGATGGGATGTCATAAACCGGATTCTTTCCAGTCCCTCTATCTGTTCCACCTGCTGTAATAACTGTGCAAAGGTAATGGGCATGTCCAGATTTTTCCCATAGGAGTTTACGTTCTGCCCCAGAAGCATAATTTCCACCACGCCGTCTGCCACAAGCAGCTCAATCTCCCGGATAATTTCTTTTGGCTCACGGCTCCGCTCCCTGCCGCGCACATATGGCACAATGCAGTAGCTGCAGAAATTATTGCATCCGAACATAATATTGATACCGGATTTGAAAGGATACTTGCGCTCCACCGGAAGGTCTTCCACAATTTTATCCGTGTCCTCCCAGATATCAACCAGCATTTCATCACTGGTAAGACAGTT
>CAZRZM010000119.1:0-10286 GCA_964604575.1 uncultured Acetatifactor sp. | reverse complement strand
CACGGATACACTGGCAGGTAATCACCGGAGAAACAGCAGGTACAATCACGCCGTCTTCCATTTTACCCCAGATACGCAGGGGCTCCTTCTCACTCTTCTCTTCTTCACCGCCGATGTAGGGAATAATATTGCCCTCCATCTCAGGCCAGTCCTTGAAGGTTTTGCCGGCGCCGGAAATAGCCTGGTAAGTGGTTGCCACCACTTCCACCGGTTCAAATTCCTTCCATGCAGTTAAAACCGGTGCATAACTCTGGATGGAGCAGTTAGGTTTTACCGCAACAAAACCTCTGGTGGTGCCAAGACGTTTTCTCTGGAAATCAATAACCTTCATATGCTCGGGATTAATCTCAGGAACCACCATGGGAACATCGGGAGTCCATCTGTGTGCACTGTTATTGGACACTACCGGAGTCTCCGTTTTTGCATAATCTTCCTCAATCTTCTTGATTTCTTCTTTGGACATATCAACTGCACTAAATACAAAATCAACCTCAGAAGCAACTTTTTCTACTTCATTGACATTCATGACAATAATCTTTTTTACGGCTTCCGGCATGGGAGTAGTCATTTTCCACCTGTCACCCACTGCCTCTTCGTAAGTTTTACCTGCGGAACGCGGACTTGCCGCAATCGTCGTCACCTCAAACCATGGGTGGTTCTCCAGCAGGGAAATAAATCTCTGTCCCACCATACCGGTTCCGCCTAAAATACCAACTTTTAATTTATCGCTCATAATCTCCTCCATCCTCACACTCTGTCAGTGTATTCTTATATTTTTCAATTACTTCTCTCATCGCCTCCTGGCCGGGCGCTCCGATAGTCAGCCGCTTCTCCACGCAGGTTTTTAAAGAAATAGCATCATAAATATCTGCTTCAAATTTATCGCTGATTGTCTGTAATTCCTCCAGACTTAAGGCATCAATCGATGTCTTTTTCTCAAGACAATATAACACAAGCCTTCCGATAATTCCGTGGGCATCCCGAAAAGGCACTCCCTTATTTACCAGATAATCTGCGGCATCCGTGGCATTGGTAAAACCGTTCATTGCAGAATCCGCCATACGGTCTTTGTGGAATTTCATGGTGCGAATCATTCCGGTAAACAGCTCCAGGCAGTTTCCAGCCGTATCCATGGCATCAAATGCAACCTCCTTGTCCTCCTGCATATCCTTATTGTAAGCAAGCGGGAGTCCTTTCATTGTGGTAAGCAGTGACACCAGCGCGCCGTATACACGTCCCGTCTTGCCGCGGACCAGTTCCGCAATATCGGGATTTTTCTTCTGAGGCATAATGCTGCTTCCCGTGGAATATGCGTCATCAATCTCCACGAATCTGTATTCATTGGAATTCCAGATGATAATCTCCTCACTGAACCTGCTCAGATGCATCATAATGATAGACAGTGCAGATAAAAACTCAATCAGATAATCCCTATCGGCTACCGAATCCATACTGTTTAAGGTTGGTCCCTCAAATCCAAGCAGGGATGCTGTATAGTCTCTGTCCAGCGGATAGGTTGTCCCTGCCAGTGCGCCGGCGCCCAGCGGACAGTAATTCATACGCTCATAAATACTCTTTAATCTCAGCCTGTCCCGATGAAACATTTCAAAATAGGCACCGTAATGGTGTGCCAGCGTAGTGGGCTGTGCTTTCTGCAGATGAGTAAAGCCCGGCATATAAGTATCCAGATTTTCCTCCATCACATTAAGCAGTGCCCCAAGAAGCTCTCCTAACAGCTTATCTGTGGCAGCCACCTGCTTCCTCGTATAAAGTCTCATATCCAGCGCCACCTGGTCGTTGCGACTTCTGCCAGTGTGCAGCTTTTTGCCCACATCTCCAATGCGTTCAATTAAATTCGCCTCCACAAAGCTGTGGACATCCTCGTACTCCCCTGTAATCACAAGACTGCCGTTCTCCACATCCTCCCGGATACTGCCCAGTCCTTTTATAATCAAATCCTTTTCCCCATCGGTCAGTATGCCCTGCTTTGCCAGCATGGTCACATGGGCCACACTGCCTTCAATATCCTGGGGCAATAACCTTCTGTCAAAAGAAATGGACGCATTGAAATCATAGACTTTTTTTTCAGTCTCTTTTGTAAAGCGTCCTCCCCATAGCTGTGCCATATTCCATCATGCCTTTCTTATTGTCATTAAACGTAGATTTAATATTACCATAAAAAGAATTTTATTGCAATACAGCGAAAACACCATTTTATGTGCATTTTCATATAATGTGTTATAGCAAAAAGAGCAAAGATGCGAAAGAAAGGCTTTGATTCTTATGGAAAATATTATTGAGTTAAAGAATATAGGCTATTCCTATCACAGTCTTCAAGGCGAGACACCTGCCCTAAAGAGTATTTCTTTCGGCGTCAGACCTGGAGAATTTCTGGCTGTAGTAGGTCCCAGCGGCTGTGGAAAATCCACATTACTTTCCATAATTGCCGGGCTCCTGCAGCCGGAATCAGGAACCATCGTTGTCAACAATCCCGACGGCTCCCTGCACTATCCGCGAATCGGTTATATGTTGCAACACGACCACCTTTTTGAGTGGAGAACCATATATCAAAACGTAATTCTTGGTCTGGAAATTAATCATATGCTGACAGAGGAACGCCTGATGTATGTGAACCAGCTTCTGTTTGACTATAATCTGGATAAATTCAGAGACAAACGCCCCAGCGAATTATCCGGCGGCATGAAACAGCGTGCCGCGCTGATTCGTACTCTGGCATTGCAGCCACAGCTTCTTCTTATGGATGAACCTTTCAGTGCACTGGATTATCAGACCAGACTTAACGTTTCCGCAGATATCTGTCGTCTGATACGTGCTGCCGGCAAAACCATGGTGATTATTACCCATGATTTAGCTGAGGCAATCAGTCTTGCAGACCGTATAATCGTCCTGAGTAAGCGTCCTTCCACTGTACAGAAAGAAATTCCCATAAAACTTACCCTGCCGGATGATTCTCTTATCTCTGCAAGAAATGCTCCGGAATTTTCCTATTATTTTAATCTTTTATGGAAGGAGTTAAGCGATGAAAACATCTGATGCCAACCGTACAGAAACCAGGCTTTCCTGTCAGCAGATGGAATATCTGAATCAATACAAAAAACACAAGACTATCATTAAACTATGCCGCTTACTTTTGCTGGCTGCTTTTTTAGTTTATTGGGAAATAGGCGCCAATATGGGATTTATTGACAGTTTTTTCTTTTCCAGTCCAAGCCGGGTACTTGGTCTGTTCTGGGAAATGTGTCTGGACCATTCCATTTTCCTGCATGTGGGAATCACACTGTTTGAGACACTGTTAAGCTTTTTGCTTGTGTTTGCCATCAGTCTGCTGGTTGCCACTCTGCTATGGTATTCCAGCAAATTGTCTGAGATTCTGGAACCTTATCTGGTGATTTTAAACAGTCTGCCCAAATCAGCTCTCGCCCCGCTGTTCATTGTATGGCTGGGCACGGGAACTCCCACTATTATTGTGGCAGGTATCAGTGTCGCGCTGTTTGGCTCTATCATCAGCTTTTACACCGGCTTCAAACAAAACGACGCCGAAAAACTGACGCTGATTTATACGCTGGGCGGTACAAAAAAAGATGCCTTTTTCAAAGTAATTCTCCCCGGCTCCATTCCGATTCTGTTAAGTACCACCAAAGTAAATATAGGGCTTGCCCTGGTGGGTGTTATTATCGGAGAATTTCTGGCTGCCAGACGCGGACTTGGATATCTGATTATTTATGGCTCCCAGGTATTCCAGCTCAATCTCGTAATTACCAGCGTTATCCTGTTGTGCTTTATCGCCATGGGACTCTATAAAGGCATTCAGTTTATTGAGAGGAAAATGGTGCCTAAGATGTAGTGATAGTCCGCTTCCAATATTAGTTATGCGTGAAATATTTTGTGGAGTCGGTGCCGGGCTGGACTGTTATAAAAATAATAGTTGCAAAATGGAATGAGAACCTATATAATACAATGTAGTTGCTTTTGCGGCGTGCTGAAATAGCTCAGTTGGTAGAGCACTTCACTCGTAATGAAGGGGTCGTGGGTTCGAGTCCCATTTTCAGCTTAAAACCGGTTGGATATGATATCCAGCCGGTTTTTATTATGACGTATTTTTGTCACATAATTTTAAATATCTTCTTTCAGAAAACGTTTCATGCTTGCAGCCACTGATACAATACACAGCAATACAATAAGCAGAAAGCTTATGGAATTGGGACATCCAAAATTACCACCACTTCCATTCACTAATAGATATGTTGCCGTCCATGGGAAAAAACCTGCCACTCTGGAATTCGATAGAACAACATTCAAAAGACACACTGTCGCAATCATTATAAACGGAGTAATAAATCCTTTATTCCGTATACTCAAATATATGACAGGAGTGATTGTCATATATAATAAAATTCCACTAAACAACATTTTAATCAGAAAAAACACTGCTGAAACTACTGTAATCTGTGTTATATTGATAAACAAACTGCCTATAACAGCCATAATCAATATATGCAGCCAGGATAACAGCATGAATAACATTACTATCATAAACAGAATGATAAATTTCCCTTCCAGAAATTTTTTTCTGGATATCGGTACTGTGAAAATTGTTTTTAAGGTTTTTTCCGTATATTCCCGGCTTATCAGATATGTTGCCATTACAGACAGAACCAATGGTGCAAATAGCAACATCAAAAACATGATTGCACTATCATACAATTCAAATAAATCAATAGTATTGCCCGGATTTCGTAAATATCTCTGTATACTGTTAAAAATAGCAAGCCCCGGAACAATCCATGCTCCTAAAACTCCAACTATCACCGCTTTGGAACGTTTTAATTTCAGCCATTCACTATAAAGAATATTATTCAATCCCAACACCCCCTATTAAACTTTTAAAATAGTGCTCCAATTTTTCCTCACAGACAGTAATATTCGTAACACTGATACCATTTTCCACAAAACGGCTGTTAATATCTGCTCTATTGTCAATCTCTCCAAAAATCCGCAGCATATGATTTTCTGTAATAGTATAATTCAATACATTAAAATCACGTTCCAGAACCAATGTTGCCGCATGAATGTCAGAAACTTCAAATTCAACGTATTTTCTATTTTGTTCATGCAGTTTATTTCTGTCTATTTCTTTAATCAACCTGCCTTCCTGCATTATTCCTATGATATCTGCCATTTGTTCCATTTCCCCCAACACATGACTTGATATTAAAATCGTAGTGCCATTTTCCTTACACAGTTTAATCAAATAGCTACGTATTTCAGAAATCCCAATGGGGTCCAATCCATTTATTGGTTCATCTAAAATGAGAATTTCCGGCTCATGCATAATGGCTGCGGCTATTCCCAAACGCTGCTTCATTCCCAAAGAATAATCTTTAAAAACTTTAGAGCCTTCTCTTTCAAGTCCTACAATCGAAAGGGCATTTTGTATGGTATCTTTTCTGTGCTGTCCCCGCAGTCTCGCAAGGATTTTCAAATTCTCCACCGCTGTTAAATTTTCGTAAAAACCAGGGGCTTCAATCATGGAGCCAATACGATAATAAGTTTTTTGTTTTATTTTTTTGGAATCCTCGCCAAATAGGATAATATTACCGCTTGTGGGTTTTACTAAATTTAGGAGCATTTTCATTGTAGTTGTTTTGCCTGCTCCGTTTCGCCCTAAAAGTCCATATATTTTTCCTTTGGGCACATGAAGATTTAGGGAATCCACACTCATCTGCTGCTTGTATTTTTTTGTGAGATTTTTTGTTTCTATCACATATTCACTCATAAAGTCACCTCCTGCTTTTTATTTTAGCAGTTAGTTATGACTTGCCCCTTACACAAGTCTTACTTTTTTCTTACATAGAGTGGAAATATTAAGTAAAAAGACGTTTTCCCATGCAGGCTCTGTGCTGTAATAGTTCCCTGCATGGCAGTCACAAGTTCCTGGACAATAGAAAGCCCCAGCCCATTCCCATTCCGCGAACGAGCCGGGTCACACTTGTATAATCTGTCAAACAAATATGGTATCTCCTTTTCTGGTATTGCCACTCCATTATTAGATATTTCTATCTGCACCATATCCTCATTTTTTTGTATCATAATAGTTATTTTAGAACATCCCCCATGTTTCAAGGCATTACTGATTAAATTGTTTATGATTCTTTCATATGCGATTCTATCAATCATCAAAAACCATTCATCCTCCGAAATACAAACCTCCAAATTTATATTATCTCTTTCCATCATGGGAAGATATCCAATAATGAGCTGCCTTGTCAGTTCGTTTATATCATACTGCTTTAATTGGTACATCTGCTCATTAGAATTTATTTTGAACCATTCAAACAGCATATTTACAAGTTCTTTCAGGTTTAATGCTTTTTGATATGCAATATGGATATATTCTCTTTGTTCCTCGGTCTTTTTCTGTTCCAGCGCCTCCAGATAGCCAATCAGAGATGCTAATGGTGTACGGACATCATGAGAAAGATTTGTCAATATCTGTTTATTTGCTTCTTCCGCTTTTGTCAGCTTCCGAAACTGTTTCCTGTTTTCTTCCAAAATGTCATTTATTTCATAATTAATTTCTGCAAGAACACCTTTATCCCTGACAAAATATTTCTGCCAGGGAGCATTTCTAATATCTTTTAAATAATTGAGCCACTCTAATAATTGTCTTCTTACATGATAGATATATGCTGCCTGTCCAACACATACGATACACAAAATACATACTGCCACTATCATATTTCACCGCCAAATTTGTAACCCACACCCCATACAGTCTGTATGTATTGGGGATTATCCGGGTTATCCTCCACCTTTTTTCTCAACCGTCTGATATGCACCATAATATTATTATCATCAAAGGCATATTCATCATTCCATACTGCGTGATATATCTGTTTTTTTGTAAAAACCTGCCCTTTGTTTTTCACAAAAAAGAGCAGTAAATCAAACTCCTTTGCCGTGAGTTCTATCTTTTCCTGCCCTTTAAATACTTCCCGTCCAGAAACATCAAGTACCAGGTTTCCCGCCGTAATACGTGAATTGACGTTACCTACAGTATTAAATACCATATATCTTCGCAGCAATGCCGAAATACGGGCAAGAAACTCGCTGTTACTAAAGGGCTTCGTCATATAATCATCTGCCCCCATTCGAAGTCCCGACACTTTATCCCCTTCGCTGTCTTTTGCCGTCAGCATTAAAACCGGAACACTGCTCTCTTCTCTTATCTCTCTTAGAACATCATACCCATTTTTTAATGGAAGCATAATATCCAGAACCACAAGATGATACTCCATACCATGAGATTTCATGGAACGAAATTCTTTTAATCCAGCTATGCCGTCACAGCAGGTACAAACACAATAACCTTCCATCTTCAAATTGTTGCTCAATAACCTGCATAAATCTGTATCGTCATCTATCAGCAGAATTTTTTTCTGCATATTGTTACTGTCTTTCATTTCTTGTTCTTACTTTCAACTTATTAAAGTCTTGCCTGCATGGCGGAATATATGGAAACATGGTTACATGGCTGCCACTTACCTGTCAATATGCACGTCCACCTGGGTAAAGGGTATGGTAATTCCCGCCTCATCCAGCACATATTTGCACTGTTCCGTAAGACGCCATTTCACATCCCAGTAATCCTCGCTCTTTACATAACAGCGTATGCTCAGTTCAATGCTGGAAGCACCCAGATTATCAACCACCACTCTCATTTCCTTATCCCGAAGTGTCTTCGGCTCCTCTTCCATCATTGCCATAAGGACGGCTCTCGCCTTTTTAATATCGGAATCATAAGAGATACCCACCGGGATATCCAGTCTTCTGATTTCGGCAGAGGTGACATTTGTCAGACTGTTGTTTGCCAGATTGCCGTTGGGAAGAATAATCACTTTATTGTCCGGGGTAGTCAATTTGGTGTAAAAAATCTGAATCTCCACCACCGTCCCTTCCATATGGGTATTGTTCTCAATGATATAATCGCCTACCCGGAAAGGTTTTAATAATAAAATAAGTACTCCTCCTGCCAGATTGGACAGACTGCCCTGCACCGCCAGACCAATCGCCACTCCGGCAGAACCCAGCAGTGCCACAATGCTTGCGGCATCCACACCGAAGTAGGATGCCAGCATAAATATCAGTACAACATACAGTGCCGCTTTTATAAAGGAGTCCATAAACTGCACCACACCTACATCCGCATTGGCACGGTTCATGGCTTTTTTAATAATCCTGCGGATGAGTTTAATAATCTGAATACCAATCAGCAGGAAAACAACGGCAAAGAGAATCCGCAGACCCAAATTTAATGCTTTCTCTGCCAGACCTTCCAACAATTTAGAATCCATGCTTTATCATTTCTCCTTTTTGCCTGCACTCCGGGACACAGGCTTTTTCCCCGCTTTTGTGCCTGCCCCGGATTTTTCTTTTGCCTTGGATGCTGTCTTTGCTTTGGCTGCTTCTTTTACTTTTGGTTCTGCTTTTGCCTTGGCTGCCACAGCCTTCTTACCCTGTTTTTTCACCGGGGTATTTTTGCGGATGCGCTCCTCGATTACTTTTTTCAGTTCTTCCTCTGTGTAAGGAACATACTGCAAAATACTGAGGGACAATGGTGCCATTTTAACAGTAATGGAAAGTGCCCTGTCGTCCCACTCCTTATCCTGCGCTTTCTTCGCGCGGGTGTTTGTGATACCACTTCCACCGTACTTTTCATCATCCGTATTCAGTATCTCTTTATATTTTCCCTCATAAGGTACTCCGGTTGTAATCTCCTGCTCCACGCCTGCGAAGTTTGCCACAACCAGAAGAGTGTCCTCCACATCCTTTCCCTTTCGCAGATAGGTAAGATAACAGTCATTGCCGGAAATATTGTTAATCCACTGAAAACCGTCTGCACTGTCATCCAGTTCATACATGGCAGGATGATTGCGGTATAATCTATTCAGGTCTTTCACCAGAGTTGCAATTCCTTCATGCTCCGGTATCTCCCGGAGGTTCCACTCTACCCTGCGGTTTTCATTCCACTCGTCAAACTCGCCCAAATCCTGCCCCATAAACAGAAGCTTTTTGCCCGGATGGGTCATCATATATCCATAGGTGAGGCGCAGATTAGCAAATTTCTGGGGGCGTTCTCCCGGCATTTTCCCAACCAGCGTTGCCTTGCCATGCACTACTTCATCATGGGAAAATACCAGCATGAATTTTTCACTGTAGGCATAAATCATACTGAAAGTCAGTTCTCCATGATGGTGGCTTCTGAAATAAGGGTCAAACTGAATATAGCGCAGATAATCATTCATAAATCCCATATTCCATTTTAAATCAAAGCCCAGTCCGCCGTCCTTCAGCGGTCCCGTAATCATGGGAAACGCTGTACTCTCCTCTGCGATGGAAAGCACTCCGGGATTTCTCTTTTTCATAATAGAATTCAGATGTTTAATCAGTTCCATGGCTTCCAGATTCTCATTGCCGCCGTACATATTGGCAACCCATTCGCCGTCCTTTTTACCGTAATCCAGATAAAGCATGCTCGCCACAGCGTCCATACGGATGCCGTCCGCATGGTATTTTTCCACCCAGAACAGGGCATTCGCAATCAGGTAATTGGACACCTGGGGCCTGCCATAATTGTAAATCAAAGTTCCCCAATGAGGATGGCTTCCCTGCCTGGGGTCAATATGCTCGTAAAGGCAGGTGCCGTCAAAATGAGACAAACCGTAAGTATCCCTGGGAAAATGAGCCGGAACCCAGTCCAGAATCACGCCGATACCTGCTTTGTGCAGTTCATTTACAAAATACATGAAATCTTCCGGGGAGCCGTACCTGGCCGTAGGCGCATAGTACCCTATCACCTGGTACCCCCAGGAGCCGTCCAGGGGATGTTCCATCACGGGCATCAGCTCCACATGGGTATAACCCATCTCTTTTATATAAGGAATCAGCTTTGCCGCGATTTCACGGTAATTGGGATAGGTTTCCTTATCCTCCCTGATCACGGAACCAAGATACAGCTCGTATATACTGACCGGCACATTTCCTGTCTGGAAGCCGTCTCTTCCTTTCAGGAATTTCTCATCCGTCCATTTGAAGGAATTCAGATCCGCAATGACAGATGCAGTCTCGGGGCGAAGCTGGGCGGCATTTCCGTAAGGATCTGCCTTCAGATAGGTAAGGCCGCCCTTTACCTTCATCTCAAACTTGTAATTGTCGCCTGCTTTCGCATCCGGAATAAAGAGTTCGAAGATACCGGAATCCCAAAG
>CAZRZM010000118.1:10063-10321 GCA_964604575.1 uncultured Acetatifactor sp. | reverse complement strand
CCCTGAATGAACTGGGAATTTTTACAATTTGGCAATTTCTTGCTGATTTGAAAAAAGATTTTCAACGAAGCCCAACAGGTACAATATTCTTTTTCACAAGGGAGATGGCTGACGAATTTATTGCATATGCTGCTGAAAAATGTAAACAGGAGCTCGATTCATTATATAACGGTTTGGATTGCATAGATGAGAGAGCACTGGCGTGGTAAAAAGGATAAATCCTGGTTTGCCGGGCGGTTGGATAGTTCTTTCATATCC
>CAZRZM010000118.1:9381-10053 GCA_964604575.1 uncultured Acetatifactor sp. | reverse complement strand
TGGATGAAACAAAGATATAATTGAAACGGGGTTGACTAATTTAGACGTTATAAGGAGACAGGACAGATGTATGCAGATTTAGTGAGAAATAAGCTTTTAGAGCAGCAGGAAATTTATCAATTGTTAAAGGAAGATGATTACAGTACAGTATGTTATAATGGATATAGGGATGAAAAATACGGATTAAGAGACAAAAATTATACAAACCGTATGCGGCTGGCTTATTATCTTCTTTATGAAAAATTGATGATGAGGATGTAACAGCGCGTTTGTTTGAGGAAGAACTCAAAGACAGGGAAACCAATTCCTTTCAGGGCATTGGCAATACCATCCAGATATTGACCTGGCTGTTGAAGCGGTACCATGATAATAAGGGATATCATGATAATAGAAAATATGAGGCATTGTTTGTGAGGGCAAAGAATGCAAACTTTGACTGTGCGTGTGGATATGATGTTGATTATGAAATGAATGATGACATTTATAGTAATGACCTTCTGGACTGTATCTATTTAACGCAGAAGTTGGATTATAAAGATGTAATGAATGAACTGGTAGAGATATGGAAAAACAATGTGGAGGAATGGGAGGATTCCAATAGGCGGACTTTAATTAGATTTAATACCTTTTTAAACAGGGAATCAGAGAATGAAATTATTTATCAGAAAATAT
>CAZRZM010000118.1:9147-9371 GCA_964604575.1 uncultured Acetatifactor sp. | reverse complement strand
AATATTGGCTTCCGTACTTCAGACAGAAAAAACAAAAGATATAGTCAGTGCTTATAAAGATATCATACATTATTGTGTTACAAGTGAAAAATACGATTCTGCATATGATTATCTTCAAAAATTGATTGAGAGCACTGATTTTGAGGGGGTGAAACATATACGGCTGTTTCAATATGTATTAGAAGACAGTATGGAGATTATTTGTAACTATCCTGATAAAGCTC
>CAZRZM010000118.1:0-9137 GCA_964604575.1 uncultured Acetatifactor sp. | reverse complement strand
ATGAATTATGGATTTGGGCAAAAGATAATCTAAAGCAGCAGACAAATATGTCTGGTAACTTACTTAGATAAAATGAGATTTAGGGAGGAAATATCATGATAAGACATATCTGTATGTTTACATTAAAAGAAGAGAACAAAGAAAAAAATATAAATGATTTTTTTGAAAGAGCAGAAAAATTAAAAGAATTAAACATCATAAAAAAATTTAATGTTGTCAGAAATGTGGAAAAAACGCCGGCTTCCAATTACGATGTTGCTTTGATTTTTGACTTTGATACGGTAGAAACATTGGATGAAAACCAAAAATCGCAGCAGCATGTGGAATTTGGAGAATTTGTATATTCCATCAGAGTTGACAGAGCCTGTATTGATTATGAATTTTCCGAAAAGGACATATAGGAACATTGATAAAGGATTTATGAGCAGGAAAATATTAGAAAGGAAACATACATAAATGAATATTATTGTAGCAGTGGATAACAACTGGGCGATTGGAAATAAAAACGACCTGCTGATAAGGATTCCCAACGACCACAAGCATTTCAGGGAGGAGACAACGGGCAAGGTGGTGGTGCTGGGACGAAAGACCCTGGAAACTTTTCCCCAGGGACTTCCCTTAAAAAACAGAACCAATATTATATTGTCCAGGGACCCACAGTATACGGTGAAGGATGCGGTTATTGTGCATTCGGTGGAGGAACTGTTGGAAGAGTTAAAAAAGTATAACAGTGAGGATGTGTATATTATAGGCGGAGAGAGTATATACCGCCAGATGCTTCCCTACTGTAGTGTGGCGCACATCACCAAAATCGACCATGAGTATGAGGCGGACAGTTATTTTCCCAATCTGGACAAGGATGGGGAGTGGGAGATTACGGCGGACAGTGACGAACAGACTTATTTTGACATTGCCTATCAGTTTTTAAAATATGAGCGGAAGAATATTGACTTTTCCGTATAAAAGTATAATAATGGGTAACATAAAAAAAGTATTTTCAAAACCCAAGGAAAGAAGGAATACCAATGGAAAAGAAAAACATCGACTGGAGTAATTTGGGATTTGGATATGTTCAGACTGATAAGAGATATGTATCCAATTATAAAAACGGCGCATGGGATGAGGGTGTGCTGACAGAGGATTCCAATATTGTGTTGAATGAATGTGCAGGTGTTCTGCAGTATGCGCAGACTATTTTTGAAGGTCTGAAGGCGTACACTACAGACGACGGACATATTGTTACTTTCCGCCCTGATTTGAATGCAGAGCGTATGATGGCATCTGCCCAGAGACTTGAGATGCCTGCATTTCCCAAGGAGCGTTTTATTGATGCGGTGACGAAGACAGTAGCAGCCAATGCTGCGTATGTGCCGCCCTATGGCAGTGGAGCCACCTTATATCTGCGTCCCTATATGTTCGGCTTTAATCCGGTTATCGGTGTAAAACCGGCGGACGAGTATCAGTTCCGTGTTTTTGCTACTCCGGTAGGTCCTTACTTTAAAGGGGGAGCAAAGCCCCTTACTATCTGTGTCAGTGATTTTGACCGTGCGGCGCCTCATGGAACCGGGCATATCAAGGCAGGTCTGAATTATGCCATGAGTTTACATGCAATTGTGACTGCCCATAAGAATGGTTTTGATGAAAATATGTATCTGGACCCGGGAACGAGAACCAAAGTAGAGGAGACCGGAGGTGCAAACTTCCTGTTTGTCACCAAAGACAACAAGGTTGTAACACCCAAGTCTGACAGTATTCTGCCTTCCATTACCCGCCGCTCCCTGGTGTATGTGGCAAAAGAGTATCTGGGACTGGAAGTGGAAGAGAGAGAAGTTTTGTTTGAAGAGGTAAAAGATTTTGCGGAGTGCGGACTCTGCGGTACGGCAGCAGTTATCTCCCCGGTAGGCAAAATTGTAAACCATGGCGAGGAAATCTGCCTGCCTTCCGGTATGAATGAGATGGGACCTGTCACAAAGAAACTTTATGATACACTGACCGGTATCCAGATGGGCAGAATAGAAGCTCCCAAAGGCTGGATTCATGTCATTGAGTAACCGACTGCTTGGAAAGGATATGGGTTTATAGAATGGCTATTATCATATGTGGTGTACTGTTGGTGGCGCTGGGAGTGTTTATGATTGTTTCCCCAAGGTCCTCCATAAAAAAGGATGTGGAGGTATCCCCGGAAATGCTGCAGCAGGTGAAAAAGAGCGGCATCATGGAAGTGGTTGTGGGCGCAATACTTATGATTGTAGGATTTATTTTGGGTTAATAGTGTATTTGCTCCGATGCCCTTTAAAGGGTGTCGGAGTTTTTTTGGTATGTGGGGAAGGATTGTGGGGAAGGATTGTGGGGCAGGGGACACCCGTCTGTTTTTACATGACATTATGCCGGGCATTCCGGCAAGCCTCTGGCGTATAGATTTTGTCAGCATGGGCTGCCAAAATCTATAGAGTCTTGCCTCCATGGCATACAGTCATGTAAAAACAGACGGGTGTCCCCTGCCCGATGACCTTGCCTGCGATGGCGTTCTAAGGGGGAATCCACAAGGGGAAGTTTGTATGCTGATTTATGGTGGATGGTGCGCAGAAGTTCATATAAGAGAACTTATTTTTGCGGGCAACGAGGTAAGTGACTGTTTGCAGGTGTTTGGCTTTTATGGATGATACAATGAGGTATTTGATTTATAAAAAAGTAGGATAGGGGGATTGGGATGAAGTTTTTGCATACGGGGGATTTGCATCTGGGGAAAAGGATATTTGAGTTGTCGTTGATAGAGGACCAGAGGTATATGCTGGAGGAGATTTATAGCATTGCCTGGGAGGAGAAAGTGGATGCGGTGGTAATAGCGGGGGATATTTATGACAGAGCGGTGCCTTCCGGGGAGGCGGTAAGTCTGTTGAATGAATTTCTTACGCGTATGTCCAGGCAGAAGATTCCGGTGATAATGATTAGCGGGAACCATGACTCGCCGGAGAGAATTGCCTTTGCCCAGGAGATTCTGGACGGGCAGGGATTGTACATTGCGGGGGATTACAGGCAACCTTTGAAAGAGGTGGTGCTTTCGGATGAATATGGTGAGGTGCATTTTATCTGTATGCCTTTTGTGAAGCCTGCGGTCACCGGCAATGACACCAATGCCCGGGCGGTGGAGCAGATGTTGTCACAAACGCCCATGCTTTTGGATTTGCGGAGCAGATATGTGCTTGTGACCCATTATTTTGTCGTCGGAGAAAATGGAGCGGAGCCGGAACTGTCAGATGCAGAAACGGATGTTAATGTAGGAGGGCTGGACGGCGTCAGTGCGGATTTTTTTGCCGGGTTTTCCTATGTGGCGCTGGGGCATATCCATAGGGCGCAGAAGGTGGGAGCGGGCAATGTCTATTATTCCGGTTCTCCTCAGAAGTATTCTTTTGGTGAGGCGGAAGGGACGAAAACCGTCAATATTGTAGAGCTGGGAGAGGCAGGGAAGGTGGAGGTCCGAAAAAGGAGTCTGACGCCTCTTCATGAGATGCGCTGTATCAGGGGGCGTATGGAGGATTTAATGAGCAGGGAGGTTCTGGAGCTTCTTCAAAAGGAGGAAGGGGGTCGTGATGCCAGGGAGGATTATCTGCAGGTGACCCTTACGGATACGGAGGAGCTGATAGACCCTATCGGAACGCTGCGGAGTGTGTATCCCAATGTGTTACAGCTTCTTTTTGATAAAAATACAGTTTCAGAGGGACAGGCTTATGAGACGAGGATACAGAGTGTGAAAAAAAGCATACCGGAGCTTTTTGGGGAATTTTATGAAATGTTAAAAGGAGAGTCCATGGATGATATCAGGCGTCAGGTGGTAGAGGAAGTGGCGAGGGAGGCTGACTATGAGACCTAGGAAACTTACGATTTGTGGATGGGGACCCTACCGCGGGCTGGAGGAAATAGATTTTGACCCATTTTGGGAGAGAGGAATTTTTCTGATTACTGGTGCCACAGGAGCGGGCAAAACCACGATTTTTGATGCCATTTCCTATGCGCTCTATGGGGCGTTAAGCGGGGAGGAACGGGACAAGGAGCGAAACAGCGTGCGCAGTGATTTTGCGGACGCCCAGACGCCCACTTATGTGGAACTGGTGATGGAGCATGGCGGCGGAGTGTACACTATCAAGCGTAATCCTGAGTATCTGCGCCCTAAAAAAAGAGGAAATGCACAAAAGTTTACCCCACAGAAAGAAAATGCGGTACTGTTGTTTCCGGATGGAAGAGCTCTGGAGGGGGTTCGCGAGGTGAATAGTGCCCTCCGGGAAATTCTTGTGCTGGATTACCAGCAGTTTAAAAAGATATCCATGATTGCCCAGGGAGAGTTTGCAAAGCTTCTGGTGGCGTCGCCCAAAGAGAAAACCAAGATTTTCCGGGAAATATTCGGAACGGGAATCTATGAGCGGTTTACCGCAGGACTGTCCTTTCGCACCAAACAGCTTTACAACAGGGTGAAGGAGAGCAAATCCAAGCTGGAGGAGGACTTGCGGATATTGACGGTGGGAATTGAAAAGGGCGGATGGAATGAGGAAGCCATAAGCAGGCTGCGGGAACTGACGGAGGCTCCGCACTGGAATTATGAGGAACTGACAGGGTGTCTCCGGGACATGGAAGAGGAGGCGGCAGTCTGTCTGAAAAATGCCCGCAGACAATATCAGGAGGCGGACAGGAGGACCGAGGAGCTCACTACTGCCCTGACCGCCCAGAGAGAGATAAATAAGAAGCTGGAGCAGTTTGAACAGAATGAAAAAGAACTGGCAAAGCTGGAGGACAGAGCAGAGGAGTATAGAGAGAAAGAAAGGATTTATAGGGCAGCCATCAATGCACAGTTCCTTGCAGGACTGGAAGAAAAGATTACCCAGATACGCAAAGGAATTGCAGACAATGGGAAAGCACTGGAAAAAGTATCCGGGGAGAAAGAAAAGCTTTCCGGAGAGCAGAAAGAGTTAGATTCCATTGTAGAGAGGGCGGACAGAGTGCGTCTGTTGCTGGAGACGGCAAAAAAACGCCGGGAGTGCCAGCTTCAATATGAGCAGCAGAGTAGGCTTCTCTGGCAGAAACAGCAGGAGTTTGAGAAGCAGCAGAGTGATTATCTGGAGAAGGAAACTGCATATCGGAGGGAAAAAGCCCTTTACGAGGAGGAAGAACATAAGCGCAGAATGACGGCGGTGGGACTGGCGGCATCCCTGCTGGAGGAGGGATGTCCCTGCCCGGTATGCGGCTCCATGGAGCATCCCCATCCGGCACAGATGCAGGAAGAGAGCGTGTCGGAGGAACAACTGGGGCACAGAAAAAAAGAACTGGAACGCATGGATGGGAAGCTGCGGAAGCTGGAGGGCGGCATTGCCGCGGACAGAGCGCTGTTGTACAGTGAGAGACAGAAGCAGGAGGCACTGGAGAAAGACATTGGCGAATTAAACGGGATACTGGAGCAGGAGACGGACAGGGTATGTCTCTTCTGGCTGGAGGGGGACCCCGATACAGCAGTGGAGAAGCTGGAAAAACAATGTGTCAGAGCGAAAGAACTGACAGTGCTGTTAAAGGAAAAGGAAGAACAGGAAAACAGTTTAAGGGAGCAGAAGAAAGAGCGGAAAGCAGAGCTGCAGCAGACGGAGCAGGAGTTTGAGGAGGCACTAAAGCAGCATGGTTTTGCCTCTGCGGCTGACTATGGAGAGGTGAAACGAGACAGGGCAGAGTGTGATAAGCTGCAGAAAGAGATTTCGGATTATCAGAGCAGGAGAGTGGCATGTATGCAGCTCAGAGAACATTTGAAAGAGAGTGTACAGGGACTGGAGAGCCGTTCCCTTACCCTTTTGGAGGAGATGCTTAGAGACGCAAAGGAAGAGAAAAAGGCCTGCCTTAAAATGCAGCAGCAGTGGGAGAAAAACAGAAATGAAGTAAAGAAAACAAACAGTCTTATGAATGCCAATCTGGAACAGATGGAGACAGAGAGCAGGAAATATGGGTATGTGAAGGATTTAGAGAATATGGCGACAGGAAACAATGCCAGAAGGCTGGTGTTTGAGCAGTATGTTCTGGCAGGCTATTTTGAGGAAATATTAAAAGCTGCCAATCTCCGGTTTGCTACCATGACTTCGGGCCGCTATGAGATGCGGCGTGTGGAAGAAGTAGGTGATGGCAGAGTCAAAGATAATCTGGAGATACAGGTTATGGATTATTATACGGGCAGGCTGCGCTCTGTGCGTACCCTTTCGGGCGGGGAGTCTTTCAAGGCATCCCTTTCCCTGGCGCTTGGCATGAGCGATGTGATTCAGGCTGCAAGCGGCGGTATCCGTGTGGACACGCTTTTCGTGGACGAAGGCTTTGGAGCCCTGGACAGTGAAAGTCTGGATCAGGCATGTGATGCCCTGATGGGTCTGGTGGAAAATAACCATCTGATAGGCATTATTTCCCATGTGCCGCAGCTTAGGGAGCGGATTGGCAGTCAACTGATAATTGAAAAGACAAACAGTGGAAGTGTGATAAAAAATGGTGTATACTAGACAGCGAAAGGATATGGTCTTGAATATGAAGAAAATAAAATATGTGGCAGTATGTGTATTAACGGTCTGCATGCTGTTTGGTATGAGTGGGCTGAGTGGCTGCGGCAGGGATGGAAGCGGTACCAGAGTGGTTTTTACAAGGGGATTTGACAAGGATGAGGTGTTTCGGATTGGCAGTGAATCCTGCAGGAAAAGAGAATTGATGGTATATCTGACGAATATACAGAATCAGTATGAACAAGTTTATGGGAAAGAAATCTGGAATGTGACACTGGACGGTGTGACAATGGAGGACAATGTAAAGGAAACAGTGCTTGCCAGAATTGCCCAGATAAAGACCATGTATCTGCTGGCAAAGGAGCGGGAAACCGAATTGAGCGAGACGGAGCAGAAAAATGTGGAGGCCGCCGCCAGAGAATATTTTGCATCTCTTGGGGAGGCGGAAATCAAGGAAATGGATGTTTCGCTGGAAACCATGGAAAAAATGTATAGGGAATATGCGCTGGCGGACAAGGTGTATCATCAGATTATTCAGGATGTGAATCCGGAAATCAGTGATGATGAGGCGAGAACCATAACCGTACAGCATATTCTGATTCGTACCTATTCTACGGATGGAGCGGGAAACCGGGTGGCATATACAGATAGTATGAAAAAGGCTGCCTATGACAAGATTTGTGAAGTCAGGGCACTGGCTGTGGACGGAGAACATGAATTTACGGAGCTGGCGTCCAAGTACAGTGAAGATACCAATGTGACTTATTCTTTTGGAAAAGGAGAGATGGACCAGGCATTTGAGACTGCCGCATTCAACCTGCAGACCGATGAAATCAGTGGAGTGGTGGAGAGCGATGCAGGATACCATATCATCAAATGTATCAATACCTTTGACAGGGAAGAGACAGATGCCAATAAGCTGGAAATTGTGGAGCAGCGGAGAAAAGAAGTTTTCGGACAG
The DNA here is from genome assembly GCA_964604575.1 of uncultured Acetatifactor sp. Lineage (GTDB taxonomy): Bacteria > Bacillota > Clostridia > Lachnospirales > Lachnospiraceae > Acetatifactor. Next base: position 1,661 of record CAZRZM010000118.1, on the reverse strand, counting down.
GAATATGATGAGTTTGTGGATTCGCTTGTCCGCAACCTGAACCAGAAGCTTTGGGATGACATTACACTGATTCATGATGATGAGGTGGATACAGCGGATTTCTTCGTAATATATGACCGTTATTTTAATGGGCAGTAAGGCGTGTGGCGGATTTTCCTTTGTTTTAGAAAAATTTTAGAATTGCGGAAATGCCCTAAAATAGAGGGATTTGTCCAGATTATTAGCACTCATGCTTAATGAGTGCTAATTTTGTCTTGACTTTTGGATATGACAGATATAAACTTGAAATCAACGAGGAAAAACAGCAGCTCCACAGGCGGGCTGTGCTGATTGTGAAGAGAAAGGAATGAGGCAGTAATGGCAGCGAAAAGCGGCAGTTTATCAATTAACAGTGAAAACATTTTTCCCATTATCAAAAAGTGGTTGTATTCCGACCATGATATTTTTTACAGGGAGTTAATCTCCAACGGCTGTGACGCAGTGACGAAGTTAAAGAAGCTGGACATGATGGGAGAGTATACACTTCCTGATGGTTTCAAGGCGAGAATTGATGTTATTGTAGACCCGGAGAAGAAGACTTTGACCTTTAAAGATAATGGTCTGGGAATGACTGCGGATGAGGTGGAGGAGTACATTAACCAGATTGCTTTTTCCGGCGCAACGGATTTCATTGAAAAATATAAGGATAAGAGCAATTCCGACCAGATTATCGGTCATTTTGGTCTGGGCTTTTACTCTGCGTTCATGGTGGCTGATGAAGTGCATATCGATACTCTTTCCTACAAGAGCGGCGCCACAGCAGTGCACTGGGAATGCGACGGCGGCACGGAATTTTCCATGGAGGACGGCGAAAGGACAGAGGTGGGAACCACTATTACTCTGTTTTTGAATGAGGACTGTCTGGAGTTCTGTAATGAGTACAAGGCAAGAGAAGTAGTCAAGAAATATTGCTCTTTCATGCCCACAGAGATTTATCTTTCCAAAGCAGACACCAAGGAGACACAGATTATTAAGGTGTCTGAGAAACGTGAGGACGATGAGGTAATCGAGGAGATTGCACCTGAGAAAAAAGAGGCAGATGCAACGGAAGGTGCGGAAGGGACATCTGGGCAGACAGAGGAAGAAGGAAAGCTTAAGATTAAGAAGCGTCCTGAACTGATAAATGAAACCACCCCTCTCTGGACGAAGCATCCCAACGACTGTACCAGGGAGGAATATCTGGAGTTTTACCGTAAGGTGTTCCAGGATTACAAGGAGCCTCTTTTCTGGATTCATTTGAATATGGATTATCCTTTTAATTTAAAGGGTATTTTATATTTCCCCAAGATTAATATGGAGTATGAATCCATTGAGGGCACCATTAAGCTTTACAACAACCAGGTATTCATTGCGGATAATATCAAAGAGGTTATTCCGGAGTTCCTGCTTTTGTTAAAGGGTGTTATCGACTGTCCCGATTTACCGCTCAATGTATCCAGAAGTGCCCTGCAGAACGATGGATTTGTGAAAAAAATTGCAGAATACATCACCAAAAAGGTGGCTGACAAGCTGGCTGGAATGTGTAAGACAGACAAAGAGGAATACGATAAATACTGGGATGATATCAGTCCCTTTATCAAATTCGGCTGTCTGAAGGATGATAAGTTCTGCGAAAAGATGAA
>CAZRZM010000117.1:0-10402 GCA_964604575.1 uncultured Acetatifactor sp. | reverse complement strand
TTAAGTATGACCATTCCAGATAAACCGAAGAGCAAGAATCAGAAATATGTTGCTGTGAAAAAGAATGATTGCTGGTAAGAATATGAAAGAAAACAGCATGAACAAAAACTTTATTAGAAATTTGCCATTAATGTAAGAAAAGTTGATGCAGATGCAGAATGACTTATTGGATTTAACAGATTTTGGCGGTGGCAGGGAACAATAGGAAAATACATATAAAAAGGATATCAGAGTATAATGGCATTTACAATGACGCATGTTTTGGCCGCAGAAAAGGTGTTGGAATATCTTCCTGCTGTAAGTGATTATTCAACATATATCTTGGGAACAATAGCACCAGATGCTGTTCATGCAAATCCGAATTATACAGTTGAACTGAAAGAAAGGAGTCATCTCTTTACGCATGGGCTTAGGTGGGGTGAGATTGATAACTGGGAAAAAGCGCAACTGTGGATTGGAAATATAAAAGAGTATTATTGGGAAAACAGATATAGATACAATAATGATTTTTTGTCAGGATATATAGTACATTTGATTGTTGATGTATATAGTAATAAGAAAGAATCGTATGGTACTAATTCCTATTTATTGTCCCTATATATGGAAAAAAAGGATTTGCGAAGTGTTCTTCAAGCCGGAGAGGCTGTTACACTTGAGGGCATCATAAAGAAAGAAGATATAGAGCGGCGAATCGACCAGCTATATGAATTTGAATTTCGGGATTGGGATATCTCACATATTGATGAGTACAGTATCTGCAGAATAGAAGATATGGAACAACTCATTCAGAAAGCAGCAGAGTATGTAAAGAAAGTATTGATTGATGAAGTATGAAAAAACATACATAAAAGATGGAAATCTTATTATCAGAGGAACTCTCGTATTTGCAGATTTTTCTTTCTGTTATTAATATGATACGAAATGCACCGGAAGATATTCTATGCTTAATGCGCACTTTTTCTAATTTAATCTTTTTAAAAATCCTCTTCCAAATATGTCACAAATTCATTTCCGGAACGGTTATATATAGTGTAAACACAATGCGTACGGTTGTGAAAAACATCTATACCCCGGATGTAGTAAAGGAGATGGGAAAATGCAAAGTAGAAAAGAATTGATAAAGTTTATTGAAAACTGTTATCAATTATATGAACAAAAGATGTATCAGGTTGCATATGGTATTCTGCGGGATTCCGGCTGGGCAGAAGATGCAGTCCAGAACGCTTTTGTGAAATTGATGAAAAGCAGGACGTATTTTAAGGATGCAGAATCGGATGACTGTAAGCGGTATCTGATAACCATTATTAAACACGCTGCCATAGATATTTATCAAAAAAAGAAAAGAGAGTATGAATTAATCTCTTTTTCGGATGCGGATACCTATAGGGAACCTGCATTGGTTCAAAATGGCGAAACAGAAGATGTGGATGTGAAGGAACTGATTTCCAATCTGCCGCCCCGATATTATGAGGTTGTGGACTGTCTGGTGGTGAGAAATCTGTCAGTCAGGGAAACTTCCGGAAAATTAGGAATATCAGAGGCGAATGTAAGAAAAAGATTTGAACGGGCCAAGAAAATGTTGAAAATTGCGTGGGAAGGAAGCGATACATATGAAACAGAATGCAGATTACCTGAATACAACAGAGCTTAATATTTCTGTCGAGGCGTTTGACAGACTGAACGGAGAACATGAATTTTCAGAAAGATATCAGAGGAACAAGCAGGAGATGCTGAAAAGATATAAAGCACAGGTCTGCCAGTCCATGGGAGGAAAATATCGGAAAATGGCAGTGGCGGCAGCAGCCCTTCTGCTGGTGGTCTCAACCTCCGGTATTGTGAATGCGGCAACAGGCGGTGAGTTTTTTCACCGGATATGGGGAACCTGGGGAAAGGAAAATATAGAATCCCATGAGGAAGTGCTATACGATGCGGAGAAAGGAACTGCCACTGTCGTTACTTATCCCAAGAGCGAATTTGAGGATGTGGATGTAGACAAGGCACAGGAACTGATTGGAGCTTCCGTATCCAGCGAGATGCTTGTAAAAAACATCGGTGATACCAAAATGACAGTTTTGACCTCTGTCTATGACGGCAATGCTGCGGTTGTGGAATTTACACTGGAAAAGGAAGGCGGTGTGGATTTGTTCCAATACAGCCAGTTTGATAATGAGACCAAAGGAGCCTGGTTTACGGAACAGACACCGTATTATTTCTACTTTGTGGACTGCTATGAAAAAATATTTGTGGATTTGGAGAAATCCACCGAAGATAAGCTTTACTGCTATGACTATATGGTGACAGATATTCCGGATACAGCCAGAGAGCTTACGCTGGAGATATATCAGACCTTTGATGAAGGAACCGAAGAGGAAGAGCAGAGAGTCATAGATTATCTGAAAGTTCCGCTTGGCACACCGGTGGAGAAAGCAGAATTGGTCAATGCGGATGGAGGACTTGCAAGTATTTCCCCCATGTCCATGAAAGTGGATGCGGGCGCAGGACTTGGTCTGACACCGGAAGAAGCGTATGACCCATGGCATATTTATTATGTATCTGTTAATTACAAGGATGGAACGAACTATACTGTACATGAACATGAAATTGAGGGAGTTCACTCTTGTGGCGTGGAAACAGAGAATACCTATTATAGTGTTGCAATGGATCAGGGCAGCAATATTTATGTATTCAACCGCCTGATTGATGTGAAGGATGTGGAGTCCATCACAGTAAATGAAACCGTATATACCTTAAGACAGTAACAGTTGTCTGTGCCATTAGAAAAGGGAGCCGGAAGGATAGGATTATCCAGCCGGTTCCCCTTTGGTATCTATATACTTTCAGTTGATATTCGTGTTCTGTGACAGCTTTTCCTTGCCCTTGATTTGTTCCAGAGTCAGATTCTGGCTGTGCCGGATGGGCTTCCAGTCCACCCTGGTGAAAAGGGACGCTACACAGATGGGAAGGTATGTCAGCATAAACAGTGGAAAAGTAAAGACATACAAAAGCTTTTTCCATGCAGGACAGTGGATATGATGCCATTCGGTAATCGTTGTCAGAATACCCAGTATAAACAGAGTCAGACAGAGACTGACAAGGGTCTGGAAGACGGAATATCCCAGAGTAAGGAGGGAACCGCCGATGATAAAACGGCGAATGGCAGCCCCCACATTGATAACCACGCTGACACAGGTCAAAACCGCAGCAGGCATAATATTCATAGTCATATCGTAGCAGGAGAAACTGCCCTGAAAGATTCCCCGGATAAGCTGTTTTCCATATTTTTTGAAAACCTGCAGATAGCCTCTGGACCAGCGCATTCGCTGGTGCCATGACTGGATAAAGTCAACCGGCTGCTCATCATAAAGCACGGCATTTGCCGCATAACCGATTTTTTCACCCTGAATGACATTGTGGATTGTAAATTCAATATCCTCTGTCAGCAGGAAGAAATTCCATCCGTCACACTGGTTCAGAACATTATCGGAGAACAGAAATCCCGTTCCCGAAACGGCGCAGCTACTTCCCACAGCCATGCGGGCGGCGTTTAAATACCGGGATTCCCTGAGAAACCATAGAGAATATCCCGCAGATATCCAGTTATCTCCATAATTTTTGGAATTGCGGTAACTGGTTACGATTTCATAGCCGTCTGAAAAGGTGCGGTTTATTTCTTTAATAAAATCAGGGTCAAGGATATTATCTGCATCCAGCACGATGTAGGCGTCGTATTTTCTGGAAGCGGACTGCTTTATGTTCTGTAGAAGATAATTCAAAACATATCCTTTACCGATATTGCGGGTATCGGTCCGTTCAAAAACCACAGCGCCGTATTCTCTTGCCACTGCAGCGGTATTGTCTGTACAGTTATCAGCCCCCACATAGACATCTATATACTCCGCCGGATAATTCTGGGCTTTGATGCTTTCCAGCAGACTGCCAATCACCGTCTGCTCATTTCTGGCGGCAATCAGAACGGCGAGGCGGTTGATTTTTTCATTTTCATGTGGCTTCGGTTTATGGAACAGGGCAATTGCCACATAAATAAATTGATATAAATAACTGAAAAAGAACAGATATATAATAACCGCATTAATTGCTTCCACTGTGTGCATATGTTTCTCCTATTCGCTTTATTTTCTTGTTGTATTTTACGGTATTATATCTGACAAAAATAAACAGAGTGTTCCGAAAAATCCAAAGAAAATCTAAAAAGGGATGAATAAAAAAAGGAAGATTAAACTTTTCTCTCATTCCTCGGTTCGCAGGGTGTCAATAATATTTTCTTTCTTAATCTGGCTGACAGTATATAATGTTGTAATAAAAATCACAAGGAATACACCACATAGGCTGATGCCGATGCTGCTCCATGGAAACACGAAGTGCATACCATCCGCACCCTCTATCCTTCCCCCGGTGAATGCCATATAAATCAGCCAGGAAAGAATGCCTGAGACAGGCAGGGCAAACAGTAATGTCCGCAGTCCATAAAAGATACATTCAAAGCCCATCATTTTGTTAAAAGCATGGTCCGACATACCCACCGAGCGAATCATTGCAAGTTCCCGCCTGCGCAGCCGGATATTGGTGGAAATGGTATTAAACACATTTGCAACCGCAATCAGTGAAATCATAATGACAAAGACGGCGGTAAATAAGTTTACCACAAATAAGAGGTTGCGGTTTTGTTCAAACACTGCATGGAAATTGTGCAGAGTGTATTTGGAGGTAATACCAAGTCCTTCAAGCGTCTGCTGCATCTGGGACGTAGACTGTCCGGGATTGGTTGAGCGAAAGAGCATTACCCAGCATATGGTTTCGGGGACATCACTGAGTCCGGTCACCTGACTGGAGTCATCTGAATAAAGACTTTCGTAAACGCCGTCTACGGTTTTGAGGCTGTCGTATAACGCAAGCATTTCATTTTTGTCCATCTCCGTCGTATAAAAACAGATGTCATAATCGATGTCAACAACGGAAAGCTGTGTTATCATGTTCAGATAGGTTCCAAAGGAGCTGGCGGATACAAACAGTACAACGCTTAAGGTGAGTGACAGTATAATGCTGCAGTAACGGCGTCTGTTGCGTTTGAAATTTTTCAATGCCAGAGTCCCTTCCAGACCATAGATGCGTTCCGCCAGTTTTGATGTCTTAACACTGTGGGATGTAATCTTAATTTCCCCTGTTTGGCGAATACATTCCATAATGGGAGTGCGGACAGCTTTGCGGGCAGGAATATAAGCTGAAATCAAAATGGTAATCATACTGATGACGACTGCCGCAACGATTATAGGAACGGATACTGTAAGCGTCAGAGGTACATTATCATAAAGAGTATTTGCAAAATTTTCTGCAACCAGAGTGAGAACAAATCCCATACTGGGAATACCTGCCAGAATACCTATGGGAATACCAATTGTTCCAATACAGAAACCCTCAAACAATACGGAATGGCGAAGCTGTTTTGCTGTTGCACCCACTGACATGAGAACGCCAAACTGCCTGATGCGTTCATTCAGGGAGATATGGAATGAGTTATAAATCATAAACACAGAGCCCAGCATAATCAAAGCTGTCAGAGTGCCCCCGGCAGAATAGAGCAGTGTAGTGAATAGCTTACTGCCCGAAAGCCCCATAAAGCGCAGTACATCATCGTTCAAAAAAATATTGTGTTCTGAGTTGTTTTTGATGTAGGCAGGAAGCAGGTATGGATTTTTTAGTGTAACAAACGCAGTGAGACTGTCAGGGGAAGCCTGGGTATTGGCTGTTGTAATTACGGTATATCCGGGAGCGGAGAATTCCTCAAAAGAGGGTCTTTGGTAGATACCTACCACCGTGTAGGTCTGGTGAAAGGCAGGGTTCAGCGTTTCCTCCCCGGTGCGGTACGGAATATGCTGGTTCAGTGTTTCCTCCCCTGACTGGCGGGTGCCGACTCTGAGTGTGATGACATCGCCCACTTCCAGTGATACACCACCGTTGGATGCAACGTGGGTGGGAACAATGACCTCCCCCGCCTGTTCCGGTAATCTGCCTGCAATCAGATTGACAGGCAGGGTGTCAAAGGTTTCTTCATGAAAGCCTGCGATAAATAAATAGGGTTTATCTTCATTTGTTCCTCCTTCCAGCGGAGCATAGCCGATATTTTCAAAGGTCACTATGTTTTTCACTCTGCTGTCTGATAGCTGCTCCTGCACAAATGAGGATGTGACAAACGCAAATCCCACATGCCAGTTGCCATATTTCATGATAGCGCCGTTTATCGTATAGTTCTGCAGGGAGACAGCGAAAGTGCCAATTGCAGTAATCAGGGCAGAGGACAGAATGACACCGATAATAGTGACAAATGTCCGGGTACGGTTCTTTTTAAGCCCCTGAAGGGTAATTTTATTGAAAATATTCATCAGTGTGCCACCTGCCTTTCATCCCGCACAATCTGTCCGTCGGAGAGGGTAATAATGCGGTCTGCCTGTAAGGCGATACTTTTATCGTGTGTGACAATAATTAATGTCTGGTCATATATATGGTGGCTTTCTTTCAGAAGGCGGATGATTTCCTGACTGTTGCGGCTGTCCAGGGCACCGGTGGGCTCGTCCGCCAGCATGACTGCCGGGGCATTCATCAGAGCGCGACCGATGGCGACACGCTGCTGCTGTCCGCCCGAAAGCTGGTTGGGAAGGTGTGTCCTGCGCTCTGTCAGTCCCAGCAGTTCCAACAGGCTTTCCAGTCGTCTGGTGTTCACTTTCCGTTTATCCATGAGAACCGGGAGAGTAATATTTTCCACTACATTCAGTGTGGGAATGAGATTATGAAATTGATAAATCAGCCCGACCTGACGCCTGCGGAAGATAGCAAGCTTTTCATTATTCTGGGCATAGACATCCTGCCCCGCCAGAAAAATTTTTCCGCTGGTGGGAACATCCACACCTGCGATGGCGTGCAGCAGAGTTGATTTGCCGGAGCCGGAAGAACCGATGATGGCTGTAAATTCACCTTTTTCAATGGTGAGCGAAACATGATTCAGTGCAGTGACCTGATTTTCGTCCCTGCCATAAATTTTGCATAAATCTTCTACTTTTAAAAACTCCATTATGTGAGCCTCCTTTTCTTAATCTGCCCATATAATAGAACTTTCATTTTACATTTCAGTGACTTTCAAGTGACGTATTCGTCACTTTGGGACGTATTCGTCACTTTGGGACGTATTCGTCACTTTGGGAATCGGATGGTAAATACCGCGCCCCCAAGCGGGTGGTTCTGGGCAGTGACTGTTCCATTCTGACGCAGGATAATGGTCTTGCAGAGTGCCAGACCGATTCCGTATCCCGTAGCATCTGTGTTTTTGCCCCTATAAAATCTGTCGAACATAAAACGCAAATCTTCTTTTGGAATGCCTGCACCGTTGTCATGAATAGTAATCTGGGTAAACAGCAGATTGTCTTCGCATATAATTTCAATTTTGCCGTTGTCGCCTGCACTTTCCATGCAGTTTTTCAGGATATTGGCAACTGCCTCGGACAGCCACCCCAAATCTCCCTGAATGAATATGCCATCCGGTATATTGGTCTGTAGAGTAATATTGTGCAGTTCCATGGAAAGTAAAAAGGGATGGCAGGCAGCATTTATCAGACTGCTTATCTCAACCGGACTGTTCTGGAATACAATTACGCCTGCGTCCAGACGGGATAATTTTAACAGGGAGGTGAGCAGCCAGTCCATCTGTGAAAACAATTCTTTTGTTTCCCGCAGCAGCTCCTTTTGTTCCTTTTCCTCCGGACTATTCTCCAACAGTGACAGAATCAGATTGGCAGATGTGAGAGGAGTGCGGAGCTGGTGGGCGATATCCGCCAGGGAGTCGGCAAGGTGTTGTTTTTCTTTTTGCAGTGCTTTGTTCTGCTCCCGTATGCGCTGTGTCATTTTTGTAATTTCGCTTTGCAGGACGGAGAGTTCCCCTTCCTCCAGTTTGGCAATAAACAAATGGTCGGCATCGTGAAGTACCAGGTCAATCTCTTCGGAAATCTGTGCAATACTTCGATATCTGTTTCCGGTAAACACAACAAATAGCAGTCCAAAGGAAATGGTGGAAAAAAGAGCAAGTATTCCTGCGTACAAATGAATAACGAAGCCTGCAGTCACTGTGACAGCGGCTGCTATGGAATATATATAAATGAAATGTCTGAATTCCTTATTCCGCAGCATAGGAGCCCCCCAGACGATATCCGGTTCCCCGGACAGTCAAAATAATCTGTGGCTGGGAAGGATTGTCTTCAATCTTTTCACGCAGACGTTTGATATAGACACTTAAGGTATTGTCATTGACGAACTCCCCCGCCGCATCCCACAATTCATCCAGCAGAATATTTCTGGTGATAATGGATTTGGGATTGTTGATAAATACAAGGAGCAGGCGGTATTCCAGAGCGGAAAGGGGGATTTCCAGACCGTTTTTGTGGACAGTGCCGCTTGCTGTATCCACATGAAGCCCAAAGATTTCAAAAGCAGTCGGAGCGTTCCCGCTTTTGCGCAGGGTTGCCCTGATTCGTGCCACCAGTTCTCTGGGGCGGAAAGGTTTGGTGATATAATCATCCGCACCCATATTAAGTCCGGTGACAACACTGGCTTCATCGCCGGAAGCTGTCAGGAAAATAACAGGTATATCCTGGCTCTCCTTGATTTCCGTACAAAGTGTAAATCCGTTTCCGTCGGGCAGGGAAATGTCAATCAGTGCAATATCGAATTTGTTTTGACCCAGTATGGTCAGCGCATCACTCCTTGTAGCGGCATGGGAAACACTAAAACCCTCTGAACGCAGCAGAAGTATCAGATTTTTAGCGATGTTTCTGTCATCCTCAATCAGGAATATCCGTTTCATTGTCCGTAGTCCTTCCTTTCCTGGCATCGGCCGTATTTTTTATACATCATTATACTTTGTCTTTGTGAAGAATACAAGGCTGGCAGTGTGTTGTTTTTATGACAGCATTTTTGTCTTGACATTTTCACTGTTTGTATTAAAATAGTTCTAAAAAGAACAAAAAAGGAGAGCCTTTATGATTCCATTAAACCCATGGGAACATCAGAACGCTATCAAAGCACTTTATTCCAGATGTATAGGAGAAGTCTGTGTAAAGCATAAGCTCACCAGAATGGAGCTGGATATTCTCTTGTTCCTGGCAAATAACCCGCGCTATGATACGGCGACGGACATTGTGGAAATCCGGTATCTGTCCAAGTCCCAGGTGTCTGCTTCCATAAAACTGCTGGAGGAGAGGGGGTATATCAGGAAAGAATATTCCAGGGATAATAGGAAAACGGCGCATCTGAAAACAGGAAGTGCAGCTTCCGGTATTATCGCGGACGGGAGAGAAGCACAGGAGCAGTTTCTTGCCATTATGCTGGAGGGATTTGAGCCGGAGGAAATGGCGAGTATGAAAAGATTCTTTGAGCGTATCGAGGAAAATATAGATAATTATCTGAAGGAGAAAGATTGAAAATTAAAATTTTCAATCCCAAGTTTGTGCGCATACGCCCAAACTTGAAATGCACAAAAAACGTGTGCGCATGGAGGTAAATATGATTTTTAAATTACTTATTTGTTTTATAGCGGGAATCGGGGCAGGTCTGGGTACGGGATTTGCAGGTATGAGCGCCGCCGCTGTCATCAGCCCTATGTTAATTACATTTCTGGGACTTCCGGCATATGAGGCGGTGGGCATTGCGCTGGCAAGTGATGTGCTGGCAAGTGCCATAAGTGCATATACCTATGGCAAAAATAAGAATCTGGATATCCGCAATGGAATGGTAATGATGGTGACGGTTCTGGTATTTACGCTGGTGGGAAGCTGGACCGCCAGCCGTATGCCCAATACCACAATGGGCAGTTTTTCCGTATTTATGACCTTGCTGCTGGGTATTAAGTTTATTGTAAAACCGGTTATGACAACCAAGGAGACCATGGGGGAGGTCAGTGTAAAAAAGCGGATGATACAGTCGGTTGCCAGCGGAATCATTGTGGGATTTATCTGCGGTTTTATCGGCGCAGGCGGAGGAATGATGATGCTGTTACTTTTGACAAGTATTCTGGGATATGAATTAAAGACGGCAGTGGGAACCAGTGTGTTTATCATGACCTTTACGGCACTGACCGGAGCAGTCAGTCATTTCGTGATTGACGGTATGCCTGATGTATGGTGTCTGGTTTTCTGTGTGGCGTCTACTCTGCTGTGGGCGAGAATTGCCGCCAGATTTGCCAACAAAGCCAGTGCTGTCACATTGAACCGGGCTACAGGAGTGGTTCTGGCTGTGCTGGGTATCGCAATTCTTGCAGTGAATTATATGAAATAAAAGGTTATTTATCCTGAATTATTCACGGCTGTGCCGTGAAAGTAGCTGAAAGCCACATAGTTACTGT
>CAZRZM010000116.1:0-10463 GCA_964604575.1 uncultured Acetatifactor sp. | reverse complement strand
CAGCGGTAGTGCGGCGGTCTCCAAAACCGTTAACGGGGGTTCGATTCCCTCTTCCCCTGCTTCTTAAAGCCTTGAATTTCAAGGCTTTTTTTGTTGCAATAATTGAACTATCTTACAGATACTTTACTCCCTTTCTGTAAAACGGTTTTTTTACCTAAATTGTCGGCAGGAGAAACCTAAACGCCCCACTTGCCCATTGAACAGCACAGGCTGTAAATCCCTCCGCCCCTTCACAAAAGGAGTTTACTTCCTCCTCAATAAGTGACTGACTGTTTATTTTCTTTTTGATTTTATATTTATTTAGCAATAAAATTATAATTGATTTTTATCTGGATATTAAGCAGTCCGACCTCATCTGATTTCTATCATTTAAATCCATATATTTTCGCAATATCGCATATCGGTATCCGTTTTAGTTGATTATCAGCTTTTCATATGTTATAATCGCACTGTATAATTGAAAAGAAAACAGGATGCAATTTTCAGGAACCTTAGTTCCTTCCGATGCCCTCTAGTCTTACGAAGGAGGGTGATGCCCTATGAGTATAATGGAAGTTCTTACATTATTACTTGTACTGTTTGCGGCTCTGTCTTACATAGACAATCATAAAAAGAAATAGCATCCTCGAACCGTCCAAAGTTTAGGATGCTACTCTTATAGCTTATTCTGTACTGAGGGCAATCGGAGCTTTCATTCCGATAACCTTTCTAAGTAGATTATACATGAGGGCTACTTGATTTTCAAGTGGCTCTTTTCATTTTCGGCTTTAATCTTTTCGCCTTTAAAAGAATCCCTTTATAACAACACGTCTATCGCTTCCTGAATGTTGTTTACACCAATTACCTTAATCCCATTATTCCGGCTACAGTCTTTTGCACATACCTTTGGCACAATGCAGGTGGTGAAGCCCAGTTTTTCCGCCTCCGCCACTCTTTGCTGTGCCATACTGACAGCGCGCACTTCACCTCCAAGACCCACTTCACCGAAAGCCACCAGCTTTGTATCCAGTGCAGTATTCCGGAAACTGGACAAAATCGCCAGCACAATTCCCAAATCAATAGCAGGCTCCATGATTTTCATTCCTCCGGTGATATTCACATAAGCATCGCATCCCGACAACTGCACACCGGAACGTTTTTCCAATACTGCCATAAGTAAGTTTACTCTGTTAAAATCCGTACCCGTAGTCTGTCTTCTGGGGATTCCAAAGTTGCTGTGGCACACAAGTGCCTGTATCTCTATTAAAAGGGGTCTGGTTCCCTCCATGGAACATGCCACGATGGAGCCGCTTGCCTGCCCCGGTCTGCCGTTTAACATATATTCGGAGGGATTTGCCACTTCCACAAGTCCGCTTTCCCTCATTTCAAATACACCGATTTCATTGGTAGAGCCGAAACGGTTTTTCACACCACGCAGAATCCGATAGGAGGCATGTCTGTCCCCCTCAAAATAGAGCACCGTATCCACCATATGCTCCAGTACCCTGGGACCTGCCACCGTTCCTTCTTTTGTCACATGCCCTACAATAAAAATAGATACTCCAAGTCCCTTTGCCAGTTGCAGAAAAATACCGGTAGACTCCCTGACCTGGGATACACTGCCCGGAGCCGCTGTGACGGAATCATTATACATGGTCTGGATGGAATCAATCACCACCAGTTCCGGTTTTTTCTGGCGGATGACCTCTGCAATGGTATCAAGGCTCGTCTCACACAGCAGAAGCATCTGCTCCGTAAATGCCCCGATCCTGTCTGCCCGCATTTTAATCTGCACCTGGGATTCCTCGCCGGATATGTAAAGCACCTTATGCCCTGCACAGGAAAGATTTCTGCATACCTGTAACAGCAGAGTGGATTTACCAATCCCCGGGTCGCCGCCCACCAGTGTCAAAGAGCCCTGCACAATCCCTCCTCCCAGCACACGGTCCAGTTCCCCGATACCTGTCAGCATTTTGTTTTCTTCCTGTATTGCAACCTCCGATAATACACATGGTTCCGCTCTTTCTGTAGTCTTTTTAAGTACTCCGCCGGCATTTTTCAAAACTGCTTTATCTACAGTCTCCTCCACCAGACTGTTCCATTCTTTGCAGCCCGGACATTGCCCCATCCACTTTGATGATTCATAACCGCAATGCTGGCAGTAAAATATTGTTGTTTTCCCTTTTGCCATTTTCCCTCGCAATCCGCCGTTTCAGCTTCCGGCATTTTCTTTCTTAATATAACTCAAAACTGTCCAAACTCCTGACATCCAATTTCTATATGATAAAATCCCCACACCGGGCGTTCCCGATGTGGGGATATACATGTTTCCGTTATCGACTTATCCGGCAATGTTCAATAATCTTACTTCATTCACACGAAACAGCCTACACCTGCTCGATTTTCACAGCAACCTCACCGGCACCTGCAAGCTCCACACTCAGAGAAAGTTTTCCGCCGAGTCCGGTTTTCATGACGCCCATACTGTTTTCACCTACAAACACCTCATATTCCGTGTCATCTGTAAGCCCTACGGTAATCTGTGCATCCCCGTCACCTTCCACAACAAAGGTCACACCCTTTTCTGTCTCCATAAATTGCAGTACACTGGTTCCCGGTACAGATTCATATAAAAACATGCCGTTCTTTTCCAGCTTTGTCATTGCACTGTAGGTTTTTACTTTCAGCAAATCTCCTGCATGTTTATAATCCTCTACCTTCGCCTTGCTGGCTAATTTGTGGTTGCCAAAACTAATTGCACCGCCCGCCTCACTGCGGAGCAATTCTTCTACTACTGCCATCTTGCCTGTCCTCCTAATCATTTGTGGATTTGTAATCCTATGAAGATTTTTAATCCTTTGAAAATTTTTAATCTTTGATATCATAAGTATAATATATCTTCCCTGGTTTTTCTACCTGTTATTGCTATTTTTAACGGTAAAATTTACCTTTCCGTTCTTAAAGCCCGCCGTTACTGTGTCACCGCCCGTCACTTTCTTTAAAAGGATTTCCTCTGCCAGTGCATCCTCCACCACTGACTGAAGCGCTCTCTTTAAGGGTCTGGCTCCCATCTTGACATCTGCATACTTCTCTATCAGGTGTTCTTTCAGACCGGAAGTAATCGTCAGCTTAATATCCATCTGCTCCTCACAGCGGCGATACAAACCGCCTGCAAGCAGATTCACAATCTGTTTCATATTTTCATTATCCAACTGGTGGAACACAATAATGTCATCAATACGGTTGATAAACTCCGGTTTGAAACTCTTCTTTACCTCTTCCATCACCCCGGATTTCATCTTTTCATAATCCTTTTTTGCATTGCTCTCAGCCGCAAATCCCAGGTTTTTGGGGTCTACAATGCGCTGTGCCCCGGCATTGGAGGTCATGATTAAAATAGTATTTTTGAAACTTACTTTTCTTCCTTTGGAGTCTGTAATATGTCCATCATCCAATACCTGCAGCAGAACATTGAACACATCCGGGTGCGCTTTTTCAATCTCATCAAACAGTACCACAGAATAGGGATTACGACGTACCTTTTCGCTGAGCTGTCCCCCTTCTTCAAATCCTACATACCCGGGCGGGGAACCTATCATCTTGGAAACGGAGTGTCCTTCCATATATTCGGACATATCCACGCGAATCATGGCGTCTTCAGAACCAAACATTGCCTCTGCCAGCGCTTTGGAAAGCTCTGTCTTACCCACACCGGTAGGTCCCAGGAAAAGGAAGGAACCGATGGGGCGGCCCGGGTCTTTGAGTCCGACTCTTCCTCTTCTCATCGCCTTTGCCACAGCAGATACCGCTTCCTCCTGACCAATCACACGTCTATGCAGAATACTTTCCAGTTTCAACAGACGCTCACTCTCTTTTTCCGCAAGCTTCTGCACCGGAATTTTCGTCCACATAGCCACTACATCTGCAATTTCCCTCTCGCCAATGACTATCTGCGCTTTATCATCCCGGCTCCTGCGCCGTTTTGACAGTCGTTCGTACTTTTTGATAAGCTCTGACTGGTTCTGCCTGATTTCCGCAGCCTGCGTGTATACCTCCATTCGGATGGAACGCTCTATCTGCTTATCCATCTTCTTAATCTCATCCATAAGCTCTTTCAGCTTGTCGGGCATATCCAGAGAACGGAGTCTTGCGCCGGCAGATGCCTCATCAATCAAGTCTATGGCTTTGTCCGGGAGATTTCTATCGTTAATATAACGTGCCGAAAGCCGCACAGCCGCTTCCACTGCCTCGGAAGATATTTGGACTTTGTGATGCTCCTCATATCTTCCTTTAATGCCTTCCAGAATGCGGACTGCCTCGTCCTCAGTTGGCTCTTCCACATTGACAGGCTGGAATCTCCTCTCCAGAGCGGCATCCTTTTCCACATATTTACGGTACTCTGCTATGGTCGTTGCACCAATGAGCTGAATTTCTCCTCTCGCCAGAGAAGGTTTTAGTATATTGGACGCATCAATGGCACCCTCTGCTCCTCCCGCACCGATAATGGTATGCAGTTCATCCAGAAACAGAATAATATTGCCATCATCAATCACTTCCTTGACAACTCTTTTGATACGCTCCTCAAATTCACCACGATACTTACTCCCCGCAACCATGCCTGATAAATCCAGTGTCAGCACCCTTTTATTCTGCACTGTAAAAGGAACATCCCCCTTCACAATGCGGAGTGCAAGTCCTTCCACCACTGCGGTCTTACCCACACCGGGCTCACCGATAAGACAGGGATTGTTTTTAATCCGTCTGCTTAGTATCTGTATCACACGGCGAATTTCTTCTTCTCTTCCAATGACCGGGTCAAGCCTGCCTGCTCTTGCAAGGGCTGTCAGGTCCCTGCTGTACTGCGCCAATGTGGAAGGTCTTCCCTTTCCCTGCACTTTTCTGCCCAAATCATCTTTGTATAAATTGCCATCCTGCCCACTGGCAATCAGGGTGTCCACATAAATCTTCTGGATATTGGCTCCCAGAGTATTCATCAGTCTCACCGCAACATTTTCGCCTTCCTTTATCAGTGCCAGCAGAATATGCTCCGTTCCCGTTTCCCGCTGTCCAAAACGTTCCGCCTGTCTGTGTGCCTCTTCCAGAACTTTTGCTGCCCGGGGAGAATACCCCTCCCGTTCCTGGACACTCACCCCTTTGTCAAAGGCAATCAGGTCCTGAATCATCTCTATGACTTTATTCTCTCCCACGTCATTGTCGGCAAGTACTTTCGCCGCAACTCCCGTTCTCTCCTGAAGAAGTCCTATTAGAATATGCTCTGTGCCAATATAACCCTGTTTTAATGCCCTGGCACTTTTCGCTGCCAGATTTAACGCTGTCTGCGCTTTGTCAGTAAACTGTGACTGCATTATTTCAGTCCTCCATAATCTTCATATATTTCATCAATTAACTGATGTACCTCTTCCCTTGTAATGTTTTTACAACTACTCTTAGCAAGTATCACCTGCAATTCCTTTTTCAATTCAGCAAGTGTCTGCATCTGATTCACATCAATCGCTATGACGGCTCCCTTTCTCCGGTCAACCTTCACATAGCCTTCCTGTTTTAATACAGTATATGCTTTATTTACCGTATGCATATTTATCCCAATGGAATCTGCAAGCTGGCGTACACTGGGCAGGGAATCCCCCTCCCTGAACTGTGCTGTTGCAATTCCCATAATAATTTGATTGCGAAGCTGCAAATACAAGGCTTCATCACTATTGAAATCTATTTCTATAATCATTTTCGCAGCTCCTTTCATCCTAAAATTATGTAACTATTCAGAGTCCGTTCGCAAAATTGCCTCTACGGGACCAGCTTTGAACAGCTACAAATTGTTATATTCATATTATAACAGCATTAAAATACTGTCAACAATCTGCCATAAAAGTTTATAGTTATTTAATAGCAAATGGACATTGCCCGCAGACAATGCCCATTTTGATGTTTTATTCGTCAACGCCATCCCAGTTGAGAAATTCAAATTCAAACTCGTCATCCTCATTGGCAAAATTACGTGCTCTGTTTCTCTGTCCCTGCACTGGTTTCTCCATTTCCTGCCCTGTCGGCCTGCGGTTACCATTCTGCGGTGCTCCAATGGGTCTTACATTGCCCTGCCCCATAGGTCTTGCACTGCTCTGGCCTGCTCCATTTGGTCTTGCATTTCCCTGGCCGGATGGTCTTGCACTGCTCTGGCCTGCTCCGCCCGGTCTCATACTTCCCTGACTGGATGGTCTCGCACTGCTCTGGCCTGCTCCGCCCGGTCTTACACTTCCCTGACTGGATGGTCTCGCACTGCTCTGGCCTGCTCCGCCCGGTCTCATACTTCCCTGACCGGATGGTCTCGCACTGCTCTGGCCTGCTCCGCCCGGTCTTACACTTCCCTGGCCGGACAGTCTTGCACTGCTCTGGCCTGCTCCGTCTGGCCTTGGGCTTCCCTGACCGGATGGTCTCGGCTTACTGCCTTGTACAGGCCTGGAAATTCCTCCCTGTGCCGGACTGCCTGGCCTTACATTTCCTCTGCCTGAGCTCTTGTGATTACCATTTTGATTCATTCCTGTGGGTCTGTCGGCAGTGCGGTGTCTTACAGGTTCTCTGTCCATCTCTTCAAAATAAGCCGCATCCTTCAAATCCCTGACTTTAAAGATAAGCAGTGTAATAGCACCCGCCATTAGAACCAGCACAAACACAAGAATAATTACAATCATCTTCTGGGTTTTGTTCTGGCTGTACGCTTCCTCATACAGCTGTTTCAGTTGTTCTGCACTTTCTTCCAAATCAAAGAAATCCTGTATTGCATATTTCTTTCCTATCTCTCTGTTAAGCAGATACCATTTATCGCCCTCCTGCTGTGTTTCCCATTGTTTTTCTGTCACAGCCGGAGCAGCTCCATCCTCCGGTGGCTGCTGCTCACCTTCCGGCTCCTGCACGGGCGTATCTGTATAGGGTGTCAGTTCCCCTTCCAAATCCACATAATCGGAGCGGACAAAGCCTGTCACCTCAGTGTTATCAGACATAAAATTGACCTGATACCACACCTTGCCATCAGAGCCGTCTGCGGTTCCGTTTACCGTCAGTGCAAATCCTCTTTGAATTGATGCTACAATCCGGCTTCCCGTAGATGCACTGGCACGGACACGCACCGATTCCGCCGATGCTTTCGCGCTGACCGGATTCACAGCCGTCACCGCTACCGGAGCATCATCCACAGTCGATGTTCCAGCGTCCGTATTCGTCGTCTGGGTATTCGATGCCACAGTATTTGCCTCCATGGTCGGCGGTGTGGAGCCATCTGTAATTTCCACCAAATCAGAACGGATAAATCCCAGCGTATCCGCATTTACAAATACCTGATACCATACTTTTCCGTCACTTCCTGCCACCTGATGATTAATCGTCAGGGAATCTCCCTTTTCCGCACTGCCAAGTGTCTCACTGGAAGTGCTTGCATCTTTTCTAATCTTTGCACTATTGGCAATTACCTTCGCCTGACTCTGGGCATAGCTTACTATGGAAAACTGTTCCACACACATACCCAGAATTACAGAAACCACAAACGCCGTTATGCCGGGCAGTACTCTGCTTCCCCAAACTGTTTTTCTCATCTTTTTCATAAGTTATCCTTTCCAGCCGCCACGCGGCTGCTCCTATGTATTTTCACACAAGAATCTGTCAAATATCCTGAAGATATCTCATCCTGCCGTCATCTTTGTCAACATGCGTGCTGTACCCCTGCATATCTCTGCGGCTCTTCATCTTCTGCTTCTCCGCACGTGTCTGCTCCTCCAGCCTGCGGTGTACCTTCTGTTCGCATTCGGCACAATATTTTCCGCTACGCAGACTTTTTCCGCATATTTCACAATGCATGAAAATACGGGAATCACTTGCCACTTCAATCCTGTTATCTCTTAACAGTTGTCTGATGGTACGCTGTGAAACACCGATTGCATTTTCTATCTCCAGCGCTGTCGCACCTTTGTGTTGTTCTATATAGTTACGCACTTTCCCATAATCATCATAATCGAGATAACCGCAATCCTCACATTTGTACTCTCCGACTCCTTTAAATATCATCACACCATTACACTTTTTGCAGGTATGTGGAATATTATAATAGTCTATTAAACCTGAACCATCCATAAGCTCCCCCTGACTTTCCATATTTACGGAATCCAAAATATAATTACATGTCAAAATATTTTTATCGCCAATCTTATGCCTCATCTATAGCTTTACCGATATCCCGGCGCATATATTTATTGGCAAAAGAAACCCACTCGGTTGCCGCATAAGCATTTGTCCTTGCCTCTTTCAAATCTGTACCTTTTGCGGTAATGCCAAGAACACGTCCTCCATTCGTTACGATATTGCCATTTTCCATTTTCGTACCTGCATGGAAACAATAATATCCTTCTTCCTTATCAAACCGCTCCAGACCTTCAATAGGGAATCCCTTTTCATAAGAAACAGGATATCCCTCACTTGCCAGCACCACACAGACCGCCGCATTATCCTCGAACTGTAAATCTACGGAATCCAGTGTACCGTCCACACAGGCTTCCATCACTTCAATGATGTCATTTTTCATGCGGGGCAGAACCACCTGTGCCTCCGGGTCGCCAAATCTGGCATTGTACTCCAATACTCTGGGACCATTTGGTGTAAGCATCAGTCCAAAGAAAATCACTCCCTTGAAAGGTCTTCCCTCTGCTGCCATGGCATCTACGGTCGCCTGATAAATATATTTTTTACAAAACGCATCCACTTCTTCGGTATAAAACGGGCTTGGTGAGAATGTTCCCATGCCCCCTGTGTTTAATCCCCTGTCGCCGTCCATTGCCCGCTTATGGTCCTGGGCAGAAGTCATAATTTTAATGGTTTTGCCATCCACAAAAGAAAGTACGCTGACTTCCCTTCCGGTCATAAACTCTTCAATTACCATACGGTTACCGGCGGAACCAAATTTCTTGTCCGTCATAATGGATTTCACACCCTCAAGCGCTTCCTCCTTGGTATTGCAGATTAAAACACCTTTGCCAAGAGCCAGTCCGTCCGCTTTTAAAACAATGGGATAAGACGCCTTTTCCTCCAGATATTTAACTGCCTCCCCGGCACTGTCAAAATTTTCATAGGCAGCGGTGGGGATGTTGTATTTTTTCATCAAGTCTTTGGAAAATGCTTTGCTGCCCTCTAAAATAGCTGCATTTTTTCTGGGACCAAAAACACGAAGCCCTTCTGCTTCCAACACGTCCACCAGACCGCCCACCAGAGGGTCATCCATACCCACAATAGTAAAATCGACTGCCTTTTCCTTTGCAAATGCTGCCAGCTTTTCAAATTCCATTGCTCCGATAGGAACACACTCGGCAATCTGTCCGATACCTGCATTGCCGGGTGCACAATAGATTTTATCCACCCGGGGACTCTGTGCCACACTGTGTGCAATAGCATGTTCTCTGCCGCCACTACCTACAATCAATACTTTCACAATACTTACCTCACTGTCTCCAAATTTTCATTTGATACCTTTATCCGATAAATGTCTTTGGATATTTCATCCCACATGTTTTACTTTTCCGTCCACCAGCATAATCCGTCCGTTGGCAATATCATCTATCGCCTGGGGAAGCAGCAGCCACTCTGCCTGCTCCATTACACGACGCTGTAAAATCTCCGGTGTGTCATCCTCCGCCACTGCTACTGCCTTCTGGGCAATAATAGGACCTTCATCCATACCCTCCGTCACGAAATGCACCGTTGCTCCAGTGACTTTCACACCGCGCTCCAATACCTTCTCATGTACTTTCAGACCATAATATCCCACGCCACAGAAAGAGGGAATCAGGGAAGGGTGGATATTAATAATGCGGTTACTGTATTTATATACCATTGCCTCCGGAATCGCTACCAGAAAACCTGCCAGCACAATCAAATCAGGAGCAAACTCATCCACTTTTGCAAGCATTGCCTCGTTAAACATCTGTCTGTCGGCATAATCTTTAGGAGAGACACTGACTGCGGGAATCCCCGCTGCTCTCGCCCTGTCCAGACTTTTCACAGTCTTGTTATTGGACAGCACACCCACCAGCTCCACATTGGTGATGGTGCCGTTACCCACTGCATCTATAATCGCCTGTAGATTGGTACCACCGCCGGATACCAGTACAACTACTCTTAACATATGGTTACACCCTTTTCTCCAGCTTCACATCTTCCTACCACATAAGGAGTATCTCCCGCTGCCTTAATTGCCTCCATTGCCTTGTCTACATCTGCACTGTCCAGTGCCAGCACCATGCCAAGACCCATATTATAAGTATTGTACATCATCTCATCTGCAATATTACCCGTTTTCTGTAATAATTTAAAAATGGCAGGAATCTCATAGCTGTCCTTTTCCACAACAGCACGGATGCCCTCAGGAAGCATTCTGGGAATATTCTCATAGAAGCCGCCGCCTGTAATATGGCTGGCCCCCTTGACTG
>CAZRZM010000115.1:318-10533 GCA_964604575.1 uncultured Acetatifactor sp. | reverse complement strand
AGGCACCAGAGTACGGTGCCTAAGTGCCGACGTTTTTATACAGTCTTCATAGGAACAACTGTAGTCTGCCCGCTGTAATAGGAATAACTGAACTGTTACAAAAACGTAACATAAATGAGGAGAGGTACGGATGAGTTGTGAATCGATGCATTCCCCACCGGAAAAAAAGAAAAAGCTGCATCCGTTGAAAGGCGCCACATGGGGCACCACTATTCTGGCATATGTAATGCTGGGTATTATTTTTCTGGATATGGTAGGGACAAGTCTTCCGGTAGAAGATGTGGGCAAGTTTTTTGTAAATAGTATGAGGCAGTCCCAGACCAGAGGAAAACAGAACTGGAAACAGCTTCAGGGTAACGACGGGAAATTTTGGGAAGGAACGCCGGATGACAGTATTTATGGAAGTATGGAGGGTATTGAATGCAGAGAATATTACGAGTACCGTTATGACGAAGAAGGGCGGCTCTCCCAGGTGGATACCTATAGGCGACATGATTATTATCCGGACACATGGGTTTTAAGTGAGCAGGAGGTTTATCTGTATGACGAGGAGGGACGGATTCTTTCGAGAAATTCCAGTTACCGCCACACATGGGATTATGTATATTCTGCGGAGGGCTGGACAGCCACTTATCAATACTCTTCCAGCGAAGAAAAAGATACCTATACTTATGATAAACAAGGCAATCTGACTGCCAGCAGAGAGGCCATTCTGTACAGATATCCCCATGAATACCAGTATGTATATGATGAAAAGAACCGTAAAACCAAGACTATACTGGCGATAGACGGCGGGGAGCCTTTTGTGGAGCAGAGGATAGAGTATCATGATGAGGAGAATACGGCACTGGAGAAAACTTATTTTTCCGATGGGGAGTTGTCTCGTTCCAAGATATATAAATATGACTATTACAATGGATTTCTGATGGATGAGCTTATCAGCGAAAAAGGGCACCACATAAGAGATAACACAGATTATCATGTTTATGATTATGACGCGGAAGGAAACTGTGTTCTGGAGTTGTATCTTTACAATTTTGCCAGTGAGGGCGCTTTCTATATGTACCGATATGTCTATGATGAGCAGGGGAGGAAAACAGAGGAGTATTATTATAACTGTTCGGAAGCAGAGAATTTTGAGTATAAACTGACAGATGGCAGCAGCCTGCTCGTAAGCCGGGATGTGGATGGCGATGGCGAGGAATTTTTTTGTGCCACCCGTACGGCTTCAGACGGTGAGGTGATAAATGAGTTTTCCCCAAGGGTCTGGCTGTTTGCGGATGAGGAGAGTATTCCTATAGAAGATATGGAGGTTATTCAGGGAGACAAGGAAGATTCCCGGGAAAATTATTATGTGGTTCGTCCGGGAGACACACTGTGGCAGATTGCGGAGCGTTATCTCGGTGAAGGATATGCCTATATGGAAATTTATCGGGAGAATCGGGATACTATCGGAGAGGACCCTGACCTGATTCTGCCGGGCATGGAACTGTATCTGGAACAGTAAAAACAACCTATGTAATCAGTAGAGAAAAACAGCAAAGGAATGAATGATATGGATAAGGCAGTTGTGACATTAAAAAAAGGGGAAGGGCGTACTTTAAAAGCAGGCGGCATGTGGGTATACGATAATGAAATTGCAAGTATCATGGGCAGTTTCGAGGATGGTGATGTGGTTGCTGTCCATGATTTTGACGGCTTTTTTATGGGATATGGCTATATCAACCGAAAATCGAAGATTACAGTGCGCCTGCTTTCGCGCAGGAAAGATGCGGTAATTGACGAGGCGTTTATGGAGCAGAGGGTGCGGGATGCCTGGGAGTACCGTAAGCAGACAGTGGATACCTCAAGCTGCCGTCTGATTTTCGGTGAGGCAGATTTTCTTCCGGGAATTGTTATCGACAAATTTTCCGATGTGCTGGTGGTGGAATCCCTGGCACTGGGTATTGATAAGTGGAAATTTGTTATTGTGGATGCACTGAAAAAAGTGCTGGGCGAGGATGGCATTACCATCAGGGGAGTGTATGAGCGGAGCGACGCCAAGGTGCGCCTGCAGGAAGGCATGGAGCGTTTCAAAGGATTTATCGGGGAACCTTTTGATACCAAAGTGGAGATTGTGGAAAATGGAGTGCGCTATATAGTGGATGTGGAGGACGGACAGAAAACGGGATTTTTTCTGGACCAGAAGAATAATAGGGCTGCCATTCACCGTATCTGTAAGGGGAAAAGGGTGCTGGACTGCTTTACCCATACCGGTTCCTTTGCCCTGAATGCGGGCATTGCCGGAGCAGCCAGTGTGCTCGGTGTGGATGCCTCCCAGCTTGCGGTGGACCAGGCGACGGAAAATGCCAGACGAAACCATCTGGAGGACAAGGTGACTTTTCAGTGTGCAGATGTGTTTGAACTGCTTCCAAAACTGGAGGCGGAGAAAGAGAAGTTTGACGTGGTGATTCTTGACCCTCCGGCTTTCACCAAGTCCCGCAATTCCGTGAAAAATGCAGTAAAGGGATACCGGGAAATTAACCTGCGCGGCTTAAAGCTGGTTCGGGATGGAGGCTTTCTCGTAACCTGCTCCTGCTCTTACTTTATGGAGCCGGATTTGTTTGCCAAAACTATCCGCGAGGCGGCGGGCGGCGCCCACAAGCGTCTGCGTCAGGTGGAGTTTCGCACCCAGGCCTGCGACCATCCCATTTTGTGGGCAGCGGATGAATCCTATTATTTGAAGTTTTATATTTTTCAGGTGGTAAGTGAGCGCTGATATCATTTTTCACAAGCCAACTTGTTGGCTTTGGGATTGTGAGATTCCGAAGAGCGGAATTATGGGAGGTAGTGTGAAAAATAAATTTTTCACACAAAAATTTGTGCTTACGCCCAAATTTTCAGGTTGCAGCAAGGATGGAGATTAGTATGAAAACACTTTATGTAACGGATTTGGATGGTACGCTGTTAAATACGGATAGCCGCATTAATCCTTACAGCATCAGTACAATCAATCATTTGGTGGATAGGGGGATGCTGTTTACCTATGCCACAGCCAGGTCATTGGTCTCGGCATCCGTGGTGACGCAGGGACTGACAACCAGGATACCGGTTATCGCGTATAACGGAGCGTATATTTTTAATGCGGCGACGGGGGAAATCCTGTCCTCGGAAACTTTTTCGCCGGAGGAAAGGGAAAAAGTGGTCTGTGAACTGCAAAAACATAATGTCAGTCCACTGGTATATTCCTTCATCTACAATGTAGAAAAGGTTTCATGGGTGGTGTCCAGAGAAAATGAGGGGATAAAAAGATATTTATCCCTGCGCAAGGGTGATAAAAGAATGAATCCTCTGGCTGATGAGGACGGTTTGTATGCAGGAGAAGTATTTTATTACACCTGTATCGGTACAAAGGAAGAATTACAGCCGGTGTATGACGTGTTTTCCAAGGATGGGCGTTTTACCTGCACCTTACAGCAGGAATTGTACCGTCCTGAGTACTGGTGTGAAATTATGCCGGGGAAAGCCACCAAAGCCAATGCCGTTAACAGACTCAAAAATTTGTGGCACTGCGACAGGGTGGTATCCTTTGGTGATGCAATAAATGACATTCCCATGTTTCGCATATCGGACGAATGCTACGCGGTGGAAAATGCGGTGGAGGAATTAAAGAAACTGGCAACGGCGGTCATTGACAGCAATGATAATGACGGTGTGGCAAAGTGGCTCCAAGATAATGCAGAAATAGAATTGTAAAAATTCCCTGCGGGGATGAGGCTTTTTTGTGTTTTCGGGCAGAATGTGATAGAGTAAAAAGAGCATGCTATAAAGAAAGTGTTTCGATGAAATAGAGGGGACAGCGGATTATGGAAGAAAATAGAATACAATATGGGCCCTGGGGTGGGCGGATAGGAGTATGCGTGGAAAGAGAACAGATTTCAGGAATATGGGAAATATATGAGGAGCTACATGAGATTGTTTATGTGCTGGATATGGATACATACGAGATGGTATATATGAACCGCCGTGCCAGGGAAAGCTATGGAATTTCATCGCTGGAGGATATGAAGGGAAAAAAATGTTATGAGGTTCTGCGCCGCAGTGCCATGCCCTGCGCCGGTTGCGGGGACAAAAGGCTGCAGCCGGGGTATTTTGTGGAGGAAGTGCGCTATAATCCTTTTATCGGGAAAAAGCTGGCGGTGAAAGACACAATTATCGAGGATAATGGCAGGAGATACCGCTTTGAACTGGCAGTTGATTTAAGCGTGTGGGAACAGCAGAATAAGGGATATGAGGACAACGAGGCCATGGTGAACGAGGGGCTGAGGCGTTCTCTGGCAGAATCCTCTCCTGAGGCATCCATTGCCGTGCTGCTGGAATATCTGGGTCTTTCCCTCAAGAGTGAGAGAGTCTATATTTTTGAGGAGTCCGAGGATGGAACTTTCGACAATACCTATGAATGGTGCGCCGACGATGTGGAGCCTCAGAAGAATAACCTGCAGGGTGTATCCTATGAAGTGGTAAGCCTATGGTATCAGAAGTTTTTTAAAGGCGAGAATATTATTATCAAGAATCTGGAGGATATTCACGAGGAAGATCCGGTGGTTTATGAATGCCTGAAACCCCAGAATATCAATTCACTTGTGGTTGCCCCGCTGGTGGGCGAGAAGAAAATTATCGGCTTTTTCGGAGTGGATAATCCGCCCCGGCAGTATCTGGAACATATCACTACACTGCTGCAGATTCTGGGGCATTTCATTGTTGCGATGCTGTATAGGAGAAATTATGTGCGTCGTCTGGAGGAGCTTTGTTTTCAGGACCAGTTGACAGGTCTGGGCAACAGACACGCCATGAACGAGTATATAAGCGTCATGGAATCCCGGCAGAGTGTGGGGGTGCTGTACTGTGATGTGATGGGGCTGAAGCGCGCCAACGACGAAAGAGGACATCTGGAGGGGGATAATCTGCTTATTAGAGCCGCCGAGTGCCTGAGGGAAGCCTTTGGTGGTTATGCCTTGTTCCGGGTGGGAGGGGATGAGTTTCTGACCTTGTGCGATGGCATTTCCCAGGAGGAATTAAAAGAGAGGGTCGAGGTGCTCAGGCAGCAGATGCAGACTAAGGATGCTCTTATGGCTCTGGGCTGGGTGTGGCGCAGCGACGGGAATGTGGACATAGACCAACTGATGAAAGAGGCAGACGTCCTCATGTATGAAGACAAGAGGGCATGGTATGCAGGACAGGTGGAGAAATAGTCAGGTGATTTTACTGCTTCCGGGTTCCTTTGTTGTATTTGGTGGCAACCTGCATACTATACTGTTGGGAAAAGAATTTGTTTTTTGGAACAGTACTTACAATATATCTGGTATTACTTATCAAACAGAAATAGGAACAGCCATAAGGGGGCGTGTCTATACACGTTCCCTAATTTTTTGTTTAAATTACAATTTAATTGTTTCAGCTTGATACATGTTTGGACTGTTAAATTACGTTCATGCAGAAAAACGCAACGAATAGGCAGAAAATGGTTATTATGAAATCCTTTGTGGTACAATACAAAAACATAAAGTTAGTCAAATCTATTTAACATTGTGTGATAAGGGATACACTATTATTTATATAGAGATACAAGATAATAGCTGTAAGTAGTTGTGGGAAAAGGGGTGATTCTATTGAATAGTGAAGAAGTATAGTGGTATGGGCATATAGTCCGGTAGAAGGGATAAGACATTTTTAGAGAAGAAAGGAGCTCAAAGAAATACTATGAAGAAAAAGATTAAAAAAAGTATTGCATTGGTTTTATTGGGAGTTACATTATGTGGAAGTGCATTGACGGCGCAGGCGGCTTGTTACTCACACGAAGCAGAAGGGAGGACATATGCAGGAAAACACAGTGAAACTCATACACATACTCATGGTGGGAAGACTTGTACTGTAACAACAGATTATATAGACTATAAAGTATACTGTATACATTGTGGATATCTCATGGCAACATATAAGGAATTTAATGGGGAAACACACTCAGTGAACTAATTAGTTTTCTCGGACAAGGAGGTCGAATTTCTGATTCTGACATCCTTGTCCGACAGCATAATCCATTTTGGGCTTTTAGGTTTGTTGTTGGTAAAAAATATATAGTAATATAATATATTTCTAAAGGAGAATATTATGGACAATATTAAGAAAAGGCTTGTACTTATGATAATATTGAGCCTATTATTGACAGCCTGCGGTCCGAACCGTGAGACAGTTTTCCCTCAGAAGAATGAGGAACAGACAGAAAACCTGCAGGAACAAAATACACAGACAGAGCTGCCGGGGGAAGAGAAAAAAAGCTGGGCGATAGAAGAGGAACAGATACTGCCGGATGCAGACCAAGCAGCAGGGGAGATAACACCAAAGGACGGACAGATATTTCAGGAAGAATGGTTTCTTGTGAAAGAAATTGTCTATAGAGTAGTGGTATTTTCCAACATTGACGAGTCCGCGCCGGAGGAGGAATTTTTCAAAGGGTATGGCATCCAGAAGCTGGAACCGCCTTATGTGGAATGGAACAATACCTTTATTGCCCCGGGGGACTGGCTGGAAGGAGAATTCTGTGAACCATGGATTTATGTAGCTGGAAGCCTTATGACAGAGAAAGGGCTTGCGGTTCGTCTGAAAGGGAAAGACAGTACCTATATAGGGGAGTGGAATGAAGAAAACGGAACGACAGTGAAAGAAATAGACAGCAGTTTTCTGATGACGGATGATTCGGAAAAGTATTCCAGATGGTGGAAGGGACAGAAGGGTGACCTTCTTTTATGGAATAATGAGGAATGCGTTTATATAGACAGTAATTTTGCCGGAAAAGAAAAGCTGGAATCGGAAGCCGGTTTTATGGACATGGCTGTAGCAGAAAATCCTCAGGATGGGAAAATCTATTTAAGTCTTCCGGTCCAACGTGAGTACCACGAGGAGTGGTCTGACTGGGTAAACATGGGTGCAGAGATAGTTGCGCTGGATAATATGCAGGTACTGTTGTCCTCCATGGATATGGGTAATGGAGGTCATATATTCTTTACCACGGACACGGAAGGGTATCTGTATCAGTCTGGTCGTATTGCAGAATTTTCCCTGAATGGGGATAAACTGGATATTATTTATGATTTTTATAATGAGGACAGAGACCGTTATGATAAAATGATGAATGCAAATAAACAGCTTAAGTACATGGCTATATTCATTGGTATACAGGGGGGGTATGCAAGGGAGGACGGCTCCCATATTCTTCTGGTTGCCTGTGGTGATGAAAGCTGGCAGATTTGGCAGATGTGTGAGGATGAGCAGAAGACCGGACGGGATGACGGACAGAAACAGGTATTGGAATGGGCGGTCACAGTTGTCGGTCAGGATGCTGAAAGGGCAGTAGTCGGATTTAACCAGCAGAGCAAAGATTACAAGGTGGTATTCCGCCAGCCGGATGAGGGAGAGGATTTTGAAGATTTTCGTACCAGAATCCAGGCGGAGCTTGCAGCGGGCGGAGGACCGGATATTTTAACCGAAGGGGCAGTAATGGATATGAATGCCGGGGCACGCCGGGGATATTTAGCAGACCTGACAGAAGCTTTTGCGGAATATGGGAAGGATATGCTGCCTTCTGTATGGTCCCGGGTGGGCATGGTGGGAGAGAGGCGCTATGCGGTACCCTACAGTTTTTCCATAAATACACTGGCAGTCGACGGCAGGCATCTGGGCAGTCGGACAAGCTGGACGATGGAGGATGCCATGGCATATATGGAGGACAGTGGTGCAGAATATTTTCTGGCAGGAGAGAGGGAGGCAGAATTGTTTTTCTGTTTAGGGCTTATGACAGAAACCAACAGCCGGCTGGTGGACTGGCAGAACAATACCTGCTATTTAAACTCGGTAGAAGGAATAAAGCTGCTGGAGTTTGCTGAGAAGTATGCAGATTATGAGGGAACACATCTGGATTCTAATCTTCGAGCATCGGAGGGAAAGGTCGCGGCAGTCCGGGTAACCCTGGGGAGCCCGGCAGACATGGGAATGACCGCAGCGATATTTGAGGATGAGGAAGCGTATATTGGTTATCCGGTGGAGAATGGCGAAAGCGGACACTGGCTTAATGATAACAGCCTGATGGTAAATCAGGCAGGCTCCAATGTGGAGGGAGCGGTGGAATTTATTAAATTTCTGCTGTCTGAGGATACACAGTCCAATATGTCTGACCGGCACACACAGAACAATGCATGGGGATTTCCGGTAAGAAGCAGCGCCATGGAGCAGATATATAATTATCTTCAGCAGGGAGAGCCGGTGGGTGTGAAAACAACGGTGAACGGACTGGAATATGAGCCCATGGCTCTTACGGATGAAAGCATACAGAAACTAAAAGAACTTGTGGAATCTGCCAGACCCATGGGAGCCAGAGCCAACGGCATGATGTCTCTGGTGGACGAAGAGATGAAGGATTACCGCGCAGAGGGCAAAACGATGCAGCAGGTGCTGGATATTATAAACAATAGGGCACAATTATATCTGGATGAAACCGGAGAATAAGAAACCGACAGAGGGAGAAGCATATCAATGACTAATTTTACGAAAGCAGTCTGGCAGGATAAACCGGACATTCTGGCACTATACCGTTTATTGGCGGGTACGGAGTTTACTACCTGGACACTGGATTATCCCAGTGTGGAAACCATAGATTACGATATGTCCAGGGACGCCCTATTTTGTCTGAAAAATGAGTCAGGAGATATAATCGGGGTAATTTCCATAGACAGGGATGAAGCAGTGGAGCAGCTGTCATGCTGGTCTATGGATTTACAGCCCTCTGCGGAATTATCCCGGCTGGGAGTGCACCCACAGTATCAGAACCGGGGGATTGCAAGACTGCTGTTGACATACGGAATGCTGGAACTGAAAAAGCAGGGCAAAAAAAGTGTACATTTTCTGGTGTGTAAGACCAATCAAAAAGCAGTCCGTTCCTATGACAGACTGCATTTTGATGTGGTGGGAGAGTGCAGTCTGTTTGGGGAAGAGTGGTGGTGCTACGAGAAAAATCTGGCTTGTCTGGATGATAATGATATCGAAACCTTTGCACCCATAGCTTCTATTTGAATAATAATGTATGATTTGCGCTATCTAAAAGGCAGTTTTTTCCAATGGGAAAAATGGCATGATTAGCGCCATGCCCGAAATCATCACAGTAGGCTGTGGGAATGTTATGCTTTTCTCCAAATCTTTTTAATACCTCAAACAGAGGTTCTGAGATAACATCAGAATAATGCCCGAACAACAGCCCTTTCACTCGTTTCATCAACGGATTCTGTTCCATGCAGGTTAAGAGCATACTCACATCAGGAACCGACTGGAACTGTTCGGAATCCTCTATAAACAATACATAATTTTTATCCATTGAATAAGGAAAAAATTTGTTCCCCAGAGATAAAACAAAATTAACCAGATAGCCTCCGATAAGCTTACCCTCACAGCACCCCTTTGTCAGAGTATACCATTTACTGTTACTCACATAATCAGATGGATTACCTATAACAAAATGGGAGAGGAATTGTTGTTTGTCATATTCGCTGATTTTTTCAAATAATCCCGGTGTCTGTCCATAGTAGGTGGTTATGCCTGTTTTTGCATATATGGCATTCAGGATAGATGTCCCGTCACTGTAGCTTAAAAAGATTTTTGGGTTTTCCCTGATTCCTATATAATCAATATGGGGCAGCAGGTCAACACTTCCATAACCGCCACCGAAGAATATCATTTTTACGGTTTTATCATATATCATACTGTTCAGGTCGTCTACACGTTCCTTTACACTTGCGGTATATCGGTAAGTGTCTTTATAAATATTTTCGCCCAGCCGGACCCGGAAGCCCAGTTTTGCGATACCATCTATATATTTGATATAGTCATTTTTGTCTGCCACCCAGCTCGGCGAAATAATTCCAATGGTATCTCCATGTTCTAATGTACTCATAAATATGTTTCTGTTCCCTTTTCTTATCCTTCCAAATTTTCAAAATCAAAACTTTCTGTTTTCAAATCGCAGTAATATCTGCCTTTTACTGCCGTAAATTTTAGTACGCAGTAATCAGGGTCGGAGACACCCTGCCTGTAATACATGGTATCACCGGTACGCCATATTTCTTTTTTTGTTGCCTCATCCTGCAGTACCTCCATTGTGCCAGTCAGCATAATTCCTTCGTACCGATAGCG
>CAZRZM010000115.1:0-308 GCA_964604575.1 uncultured Acetatifactor sp. | reverse complement strand
AAATAAATACTTGCTTTCGGATTATTCAAATACTGCTGTGTGCGCATGGAGAATGTATTTGTGGAAAAGTAAAAACAGTTTCCGTCTATTTTACGCGGTGTAAACATTGCCTTTATATTT
Source organism: uncultured Acetatifactor sp. (assembly GCA_964604575.1). GTDB lineage: Bacteria > Bacillota > Clostridia > Lachnospirales > Lachnospiraceae > Acetatifactor. Next base: position 188 of record CAZRZM010000115.1, on the reverse strand, counting down.
GGAAATCCATTTTCATCCACGGAAGCAATAAACGTCACCTTCTGTTTTTGAATAAATGCAAGCATTTGTTCCTTTGTTTTCATCAGCAGTCATCTCCATTCTTATTAATCTGTTTGTTTGTATGTTCCATTTGTATCAGTGTATCAAGTATTCTGGAAAGATATTGTTCAAATTGTTGTTGCTCCTTT
>CAZRZM010000114.1:1052-10684 GCA_964604575.1 uncultured Acetatifactor sp. | reverse complement strand
ATGGGTGAAAAACCTTTCAAGACCGTATTATTCCATGGACTGGTTCGTGACAGTCAGGGACGCAAGATGTCCAAATCTCTGGGAAACGGCATCGACCCCCTGGAGATTATTGAGCAGTATGGTGCGGATGCGCTGAGACTGACACTGATTACCGGAAATGCACCGGGCAATGATATGCGTTTTTACTATGAGAGAGTGGAAAACAGCCGTAACTTTGCCAATAAAGTATGGAATGCATCCCGCTTTATTATGATGAATATGGAGCAGGCACTGGAGAAAACAGGAAAAGAAGTAACCACGCCGGATATATCCGATTTGGAGCCGGTGGATAAATGGATATTGTCGAGATTGAATACGCTGGTAAAAGATGCCACCGACAACATGGAACATTTTGAACTGGGTATTGCCGTACAGAAGGTATACGACTTTATCTGGGATGAGTTCTGTGACTGGTACATTGAGATGGTAAAACCCAGACTTTACAGTGCGGACGACAGTGCAGGAAGCGCCAGCCGGAATGCGGCACTCTGGACACTGAAAACGGTACTGATAGATGCTCTCAAACTGTTTCATCCTTATATGCCTTTTATTAAGGAGGAAATCTTCTGCACCTTACAGTCCGAAGAAGAATCCATTATGATTAGTAAATGGCCTGCATACTCCGAGGAGAGAAATTTTGCCAAAGAGGAGAAAGACATTGAGACCATCAAAGAGGCAGTGCGTGGCATCCGCAATATCCGGAGTGAAATGAATGTGGCACCCAGCCGCAGGGCAGGCGTATTTGTAGTCAGCGAGGATGAGGGCATCTTAAATACTTTCACAGAAGGAAAACTGTTCTTTGCTTCTCTGGCTTATGCAAATGAAGTAACCATGCAGAAAGACAAAAACGGTATTGCCCAGGATGCGGTTTCTGTAGTGATTCCCGGGGCAACCCTTTACATTCCCTTTGCGGAGCTGGTGGATATCGCCCAGGAGATAGAGCGTCTTACCAAAGAGAAAAAGCGTCTGGAAGGAGAACTTGCCCGCGTAAATGGAATGCTGTCCAACGAGAGATTTATCTCCAAGGCACCCGAGAGCAAGATTGCGGAGGAGAAGGAGAAGCTTACCAAGTATACCCGGATGATGGAGCAGGTGACAGAGAGACTCTCCCAGCTTTCATAAAATATAGAAGAATAAGAGGCAGATATGAACAATATATCATTTGAAGTATTTCCGCCCAAAAAGGAAGGCGATTTTGATTCCGCTTTCACCGTAGTGAAAGAGCTGGCTGCCATGGAACCGGAATTTATCAGTGTTACCTATGGAGCCGGCGGCAGTCATTCCAAAAAGACATTGGAGATTGCATCTTATATCCAGAATGAACTGCATGTACCGGCGATTGCACATCTGACCTGTGTGGGAAGCACCAGGAGGCAGATTAGCAGTTTGTGCGAGGAGTTTGCGGCGCATCACATATCCCGGGTGCTGGCTCTTAGGGGAGACCGCCCCAGAGATATGACGGATGAACAGTTTGACGCAAGGGAATTTACCTATGCGTCGGATTTGATACGGTATGTGGGACAGAATACGAAGCTTCAGATGACGGCTGCCTGCTATCCCGAAAAACATTATGAAGCGATGAGTTTTGAAGAAGATTTGCTCCATATGAAGGAGAAGCAGGATGCGGGAGCAGATATGTTTATCACTCAGATGTTTTTTGACAACGATTTCTTTTATGCTTTCAGGGATAAAGCACACAGCATGGGAATTACCGCCTCCATCCATGCCGGTATCATGCCGATTACGGCGGCGAAGCAGCTTGGAACCTCCGTGGCGTTATCCGGTTCTTCGGTACCGGGGAGACTGGCGGATTTGATTGCCCTTTATGGAGACAGACCGGAGGAGATGTACAAGGCAGGCATTGATTATGCGGTGCGCCAGATACAGAACCTGCAGGAGCATGGTGTGGACGGCATTCACATCTATACCATGAACAAACCTGCCATTGCAGGGGAGATTATATCGAAATTGTAGAAAAGAGGAGTTCCATTGACGAGACAATCTATCACCACGTATCATCAGGCTGTGGAGTATTTGTTGTCGGTTCCGCGTTTTACCACTAAGAATACGCTGGAGGACACCAGGACGCAGCTTCACCGTCTCGGTGACCCGGATAAAAAGTTAAAAGTGATTCATGTAGCAGGCACAAACGGAAAGGGTTCTGTTTGTGCCTATCTGCGGTTCATTCTGGAGGCAGCCGGTTACAGGACGGCGATGTTTACCTCCCCCCATCTGGTTGACATCAGGGAGCGATTTCTTATTGGGGGAGAAATGGTGGAGGAGGCTTCTTTTTTTAAAGCGTTTTTACAGATATATGACAGTCTGGACTGGCAGGCGCTGGAAGCGGGAGGAGGATATCACCCCACTTTCTTTGAGTATCTGTTTTTGATGGCGATGCTGCTTTTTGCAGAGGCGGATGTGGATTACTGCATATTGGAGACGGGACTTGGCGGAAGGCTGGATGCTACCAATGCAGTGACTGGAAAAAAGTTATGTGTGATTACCCGGATTGGACTGGACCATGTGGAATATCTGGGTGACACGCTTTCCGCCATAGCCAGGGAGAAAGCAGGCATTATGCAGCCCCATACCCCGGTGGTATGTCTGGACGCGGAGGAGGAGAGCAGCGCGGTTTTTCGCGAAATAGCGGACAAATTGCAAATACCCGCATATTTTCTGTCGAAAAAGGACTACACTTTCTTAAAATTTCATCATAAAAACATTGATTTTTCTGTACATACTGAGTATTATGGTTATATTAGGCTTATGTTGCGTACACATGCGCTCTACCAGATGGAGAACGCAGCGCTTGCCCTTCTGGCTGTCTGTGTGCTTGATAAAGGGCAGACCATTACAGATTCCCATATCAGGAAAGGAATGGAAAACTGTGTATGGCAGGGCAGGATGGAAGAGGTTCTGCCGGATGTGTATGTGGACGGTGCACATAATGAGGATGGTATCAGGGCTTTTATAGATACGGTCCGGATGGATGGCTGTGAGGGACCCAGAAAATTGTTGTTTTCTGTGGTGAAAGACAAGGATTACACGCATATGGTTGAGAGAATCGTGCAGTCAGGTCTTTTTTCCGAGGTAGCCATCGCACATATGAAAACAGTAAGAGCAGCAGATTTGAATAAACTGCGGGGACTTTTTGAAAAAAATATACATGAAGGATTCCATTGTACATATACTTTGTATGATAATGTGGAATCAGCTCTGCGCGGACTGCTGGAGACGAAAGGACAGGATGGGATAATTTACATTGCAGGAAGTCTGTATCTGGCAGGTGAGATTAAGGAAATCCTGAAAAATTCCGGGAAGTGATATCAAAGCGTGTGAGAGTGGATAAAGGAGTTTTGAAAGAATGATTAATTTTGAAGAGGAACTGAAGAAATTTCATCCCAGTCTGGAGGTAGAGGATGCCGAGGAGGCAATCTACAACCAGGATTTAACGGATGTGGCAGATTTATTGGTAAAAATGGTAAAAGAATCGGAAGAAAAAGAGGCGCAGCAGTAGGAGGAGAGTCATGTTTTGTTATCATTGTGGCTGTCGTTTGTCCGAACATGATTTCTGCACCGCATGTGGAGCAGATGTATCTCTATATAAGAAAATTATGTATGTCTCCAACCGATTCTATAATGAAGGTCTGGAACGGGCAAATGTAAGGGATTTATCCGGTGCAATCAATAGTTTACGGCAGAGTTTGAAATTTAATAAAAATAATATAGAGGCACGCAACCTTCTGGGTCTTGTGTATTTTGAGATGGGAGAAGTGGTTGCGGCGCTCAGTGAGTGGGTTATCAGTAAAAACCTGCGCTCTGATAAAAATATTGCAGATGACTATATCAGCATGGTGCAGTCCAACGCGGCACGTCTGGATTCCATTAACCAGACTATCAAAAAATATAATCAGGCATTGACTTACTGCATACAGGACAGCAAGGATTTGGCAGTTATCCAGCTGAAAAAGGTATTATCCCTAAATCCCAAATTTATAAGGGCACATCAGCTTCTGGCTTTATTGTATATGGACAGTGAGGACTGGGAGCGCGCGAAGCGAGAGCTGGTAAAATGTGCCAAAATAGACCGGAATAACACCATGACGCTGCGTTATACGCAGGAGGTTGACCGGATGCTTGTTCCGGATGAAAATGGTAAGCAGACCGGAAAACGCAAAAAGGAAGAGGCAGTCCGTTATCAGACTGATAATGAGATTATCATCCAGCCTTTAAATGTGAAAGAACCCAAAGGAGGCGGAGTATCCACGCTGATAAATATTGGGATAGGTCTGGTGATAGGGCTTGCGGCAATGTATTTTCTCATTGTTCCGGCGGCTGTGTCGGATGCCAACAATGAGGCACAGAAGCAGTACACGGCACTGGGGAACCAGTTAGATGCCAGAACTTCACGGGTTCAGGAGCTGGAGGGTGAGGCCCAGGATTTGCAGACTGAAATTGATTCCCTGCATCAGGAGCTGGAGAGTTATGTGGGAGCAGACGGCACTCTGCAGACCATTGACAGTCTGCTTACGGCAGCCAGCGCTTATCTGGAGACAAGGGATACCCTCCAGACCGCTGCCAGTCTGGAGAGCATTGCATCCAGTGTGGATATTACTTCCACTTCCCAGGCATTCCAGAAATTATATCATACACTGCTTGCTTCCATTGGACCGGAACTGTCAGACTCTTACTACAATGAAGGTTACAGCGCATACCGCTCCAATGATTTTGAGACTGCGATTGCGAGTCTGGCAAGGGCTGTGTATTATGATGAAACCAAGGTGGACGCTCTGTATTATCTGGGAGATGCCTACCGTCAGAGTGGGGACAGTGAAAATGCCCTGCTGACATTCCAGAAAGTACAGGAACTGTTTCCGGGTACCGAGAGAGCACGAAAGGCAGAACAATATAGTAGGGAACTTACGGAAGAATAGTGAAGATTAGTTACGAAAGAAGAGAACTTGCAGGAATACTGCAGGTTCTTTTTTGCGTCGGGGGGATTTCTTTTTGTTGGTAGGTTGCTGACCGTCGGAGTCCATATATGTATTTTTTGCATGACATTATGCAGGGCGTTCCGGCAAGCCTCTGACACATGGATTTTGTCAGCATAGGCTGCCAAAATCCATAGAGTCTTGCCTCCACAGCATACAGTCATGCAAAAAATACATATATGGACTCCGACGGGGACGAACTTTCCAGCAAGAAAGAATGTGTTTTTAAAACCGAATTTCTGTAAGAAAATTGCGGTGTTCAATGCTGGAGGAGCGGGTAGGTAAATGGGGAGCAGGCTGGGACAAGTCTGCATAGGTATTCCGGGCTGTGTCGGATGAAAGGAAAGAAATATGTGAAAGGAAGGGAATAGGAATGGAGGATTTTCAGGTGATTGACAACTGTCTGATGGTGAAGCTCCCGGAGGAGATAGACCATTATCGGGCAGCATATATTTGTCAGAATGCAGATAAATTGATTGTCAGGGAGGACGTGGCGCATGTGGTGTTTGATTTTGAGGACACCAAGTTTATGGATTCCTCCGGTATTGGCATTATCATGGGGCGGTACCGTAAGATTGCATGTTTTGGCGGACGGGTCTATGCCATTCATGTGGACAAGCAGATTCAGAGGATTCTTGCAGTGTCGGGGCTGAATAAAATAGTGGAAGTACTTTCTTAGGACATTTGGAAAAACAGGATATGATGAATAGAATCTGCATGGACTGCAGAGGAGAGAAAGGCATGGTTAAAACAATGAAAAATGAAATGGAAATTGTGTTTGATGCGATTTCAAACAATGAAAGCTTTGCGAGAGTAGCTGTGGCGGCATTTGTATCTCATTTAAATCCTACGCTGGAGGAAATTTCGGATATCAAAACAGCGGTTTCAGAGGCAGTAACCAACTCTATTATACATGGATATGAGAATATCCGCGGGTACGAAAAAGTGGAACCGCCCCACATGGAGATACACCCGGGCAAAGTAAAACTGCACTGTATTCTGGAAAAAGGAATTTTACATATTGAAGTGTCGGACAAGGGAAAAGGAATTGAGAATATCGACAAAGCAATGGAACCGCTTTATACAACCAAGCCAGAGCTGGAGCGTTCCGGAATGGGATTTGCTTTCATGGAGGCATTTATGGATGATTTGAAAGTTGTCAGTGTGCCGGGCGAGGGAACGGTTATTAAAATGTATAAGAAGATAGGTACCGGAGCATTGGTCGGCGGAGAGGACTAGCATATGGAAGAGGTGTCAGTACTGATTGCAAAATCACAGGCAGGGGATAAAGAAGCAAGAGAAGTACTGATTGAGACAAATCTGGGGCTGGTGCACCATATTGTAAGACGTTTTATCGGCAGAGGATATGATGCGGAGGATTTGTTCCAGATAGGTGTGATAGGGCTGATAAAAGCCATAGATAAATTTGATTTAAGCATGGAGGTGAAGTTTTCCACCTATGCAGTGCCCATGATAACAGGAGAGATAAAGCGTTTTCTGCGCGACGATGGGATTGTAAAAGTATCCCGCACTATCAAAGAAAATGGATTAAAAGTAAAAATGACAAGGCAGCGCTTACAGAATGCTTTGAAAAGAGAGCCTACCCTTCAGGAAATTTCCCGGGAATCCGGGCTTTCAGAGGAAGATATCGTGCTGGCGATGGAGGCGGGAATTGAGGTGGAATCCCTATATAGTTCTGTCTATCAGGATGACGGCAGCGAAATGTATCTGGTGGACAAGGTAATACAGGGAGAGAGGGGCAGTGTGGGAAGCAGTCTGTCCCAGGCTCCGGGCAGTGGTCTGGATGTGGAAAAAGAAAGACTGCTGGATAAAATGCTGGTGGGACAGCTTCTGGATAATCTGGGAGAGGATGAACGCAACTTAATCTGTATGCGTTATTTTCAAAACAAGACCCAGGTGGAGATTGCGGGAATTCTGGGCATCAGTCAGGTGCAGGTCAGCAGACTGGAAAAGAAGATACTGCTGCGGATGAGGGAACAGGCTGGTTAGAAATAACCAGCCCGCAGGTTAAACTTTCCAATATCCTTAAAAATTTATGAATTGTGTAGGGGGGACTTTTTTTTTCGACGACTTTCCGTTATGATAGAAATGGTAACAGTTCAGATTTACACCGAGTCACGCTGTAAGTCTGAACTGTTACTAGAAATGAAATCAGAGGAATAGATATAGATAAAGGCTTATAGAGGCAGGGAAAACATGAGAGATAATTTAGATAAAGAACCAAGGACGGAAGAGAGAATGCGCAGGAAGCGCAGAAACAGACGCAGGAAGGCACAGACAATTGCGATGTGGTTATTGTGTCTGGTACTGCTGGTAATACTTATGTATGGGGGAATGCTTTTCATTTCCCACTGGAGGGAAGAAAAGCAGGAGGAGGTTCCGGCGTCCGCAACAGTGGAGCAGGTGTTATATTCTCAGGAGGAGCTGGATGCCAAGATAGAGGAACTGACAGTCATGGCGCAGCTTCAGGCAGACGAATCTGCCAGAATAAGGGCACAGGAGATATTGGGCGGTATCCAGAGCAGTCTGGAAAACGGAACCACCATGGTGGAAACCCTGCGTCCCTATTATCCGGATGACCTGGTGCTGGTGAGCAACGGTGCATTTCATTTTGTACCTATCAATGAGACGTTGAAAAAAAATGATTATACGGAGGAAAAGCTGCAGATACTGGACACTGGGGAACTGCAGTATCTGGAGAATGGCGAAGTGGTATCCTATAAAGGAATCGATGTTTCCAAGTTCCAGGGAGATATCGACTGGAACAGGGTGGCAGCAGATGGCGTGGAATTTGCTTTCATCCGTGCGGTGCTTAGAGGATATGGTTCGGCGGGCAGGCTTACAGAGGATGAGTATTTTGAAAAAAATATCAAGGGTGCAACTGCTGCCGGAATTAAAGTGGGTGTTTATGTCTTTTCCCAGGCTGTCAATGAGGAAGAACTGCTGGAGGAGGCAAATCTGGTTCTGGAGATGATTGCACCCTACAAAATAGACTGTCCTGTGGTATTTGATGTGGAAAAAATAGCAAATGCAGACGGAAGAATGAATGCCCTCACCGTGGAGGAGCGTACACACCTCACGTCCCTGTTCTGCCAGACCATTCAAAATGCAGGTTACCGTCCCATGATATACCACAACATGGAGATGGGTGGGCTTCTGCTGGATTTGCAGGAGCTGGAAGAATACGATAAGTGGTTTGCTTATTATAATAAAGATTTTTATTATCCATATGCCTATCAGGTATGGCAGTACAGTGAAAAAGGAAGTGTTGCCGGAATTAATACGGATGTGGATATGAATATCAGTTTTGTTCCCCTTTGGGAGGAATAGGGCAGTAAGCGTCCGGGCATTCATATTCCGGCAGACAGCCTACAGTCATTCTTATTCAGACGCGCATCCCGCAGTGCCAATATAAAATTGGCACCAGATGCAGACGTAGCGGACACATAAGGCACCAAAGTACGGTGTCTAAGTGCCGACGTCTGCATACAGTATTCATAAGAACAACTGTAGGTTGCCCGCCGGAATATGAATGCCTGGACTGTTGCGGTTAAGGTTTACGTCTGCGATGAGAAGAACGGAAAATATTGAGGATTGCCTCTGGTGGAAAAGTATGGTGCTATAATATCGTAATAGGGGCAAACCTGAAGAAATTCAGGGAGTCTAAGGTAATATAGGGGAACATTACGGAAGAAAAAGTGTTAAGGCTTATATTATGATGATAGTTCGGTTGCAATGTTTTTTTACATTGCAATTTTTTTTGTGGAAAAAGCTTTCCATGAAAATATGGACTGAAAGGTTCATAAATAATACATAATAAAATGAAAACTGAGGAGAAGAGAGCATGGCAAAAAGCCGTGCAACAGAAGAATAAAAAAGAGGGACTACAAAAATCAAAGAAAGGATGAATATTCCAGAAAATAATCTATTAAAAAAAGGAATAGAAGAGATTCTTAATTATCTGAGGAGGCTGTTCCGGAATATGGAGAAAAAGCGTCTTATTTTGTGTGGAGGGAATACAAGAGAAGGAACTGATAGGCTGGGAAGAAGAAAATGGAACTATAATTCCAGAATCTTACAAGGAGTGGTTGAGATTTTCTGCACATTGTCAAATTAGACAGACATTAGTCAGTTTTTATGCTCCCTCTGAATTTAGGTCAGATACAGTTTCTGAAGATTTGGTTGTTATCGGAGAGATGACAGGAGACGGAGAAGTAATTTGTTTTTCCAAAAGTAATGGAGATTTTGTAAGATTTTTTGAAGGGAAAGAAAATGGTAAATATACAAACTTCAAGGATGTGTTAAAAGAAGTTATTAGAATGCTTAATGGAAAAAGTAGCATTTCAGATGACGCAAAGAATTTATTTTTGCAATTTATGAAGAGCAGTGAAGAAAGAAAAAGAAAGTAAAAAGGGGATACTTTATAATGAATAGTATGTTTGATAATATGGCAATTAAGGAAAAAACGGTAAAAATGAAAACTGATTTGTGACGAATTAGCAGAGAAATTTTGTAACCAAATGAAAATCTGCAGCGGAAAGGAAAAAAGATATGGCATTTACAAATGAATATTTAACAGAA
>CAZRZM010000114.1:0-1042 GCA_964604575.1 uncultured Acetatifactor sp. | reverse complement strand
GGTTAAACGGCAGAGACAGAATGCTTGCATACGATCAGATACCACCAAATGGATGGTAATGGTCGCAAATAAGACCTATAAGGATGGTCAAATGTTAAGTTGCTTGGAAGAAAATATGACTATTAACGAAATGCAAAATCTGAATAGAGATACCATTGAATACGCTTCTACGATTATTCAACCAGGTCAACATGGAACCATCATAGAATTATAAATCTCTGACAATTGTAGCATTGATGATCTTCTGGAAAATAAATCTATCATCAGACAGAAACACGATATCTTGTGGCTATTATCAAAGTGAGGATTTATAGTTTCACTAATTCGCCATATGGTTGTAAGGAACTGTCCAACTGATACATTGTAAAGGTGTACCCTAACAGTATATCATTATACTATACAAAGAAAATCTGGAGGTGAATCAATGTTGATTGGTGATAAAATTCGCTTGTTACGCAAAAACAAGAATGTAACACAAACTCAATTAGCCGAAGCTCTGTCTGTATCTTCTCAGTCGGTCAGCAAATGGGAAAATCATTTGTCAGCACCCGACATTACAATTCTGCCCGTGATCGCCCGGTATTTTGGCATCACAATGGACGAATTGTTCAATTACCGTCTTGATGCTCTAAACTATAAAGAACGGTTTATTCGTTTTATGTTAAATAACGGGATGCTTCGTTTTGGTGAGTTCACGCTAAAAAGCGGTAGGATTTCTCCATATCTAATCCATAGTGGATATAATCTTACGGGAAGTCAAATGTCAAAACTCGGTGAGTTTTACGCTGAGTGTATTAGAGAACACAGCATCGAAGCAAACTGTCTCATCGGAATTGACAATAGAGAAATTCCTCTTGTGATTGCAACGAGCATGACTTTATTTAATAAGTACGGCATTGACTCGTCGCATTGTGTTGATTACGATATTGAAAACACAGCTTTTGCATCTCGCGAAATAACGCTGATTACCGACGCATTTACATCGGGGGCATCACTTTGTTCCGCATTGGAACGGATAAAATCAAAGATGAATAAATACCCC
>CAZRZM010000113.1:0-10907 GCA_964604575.1 uncultured Acetatifactor sp. | reverse complement strand
GCCGTATTAAATTAATTTCTTAAAAAACTTAAATAGAACCATTGTCTTAATCTATTGGGCATCAGGCACACTATAGCCTGCCCAAAACCGCTAATCACAAAATCCATGATAGAAATATTTCTCTTAACAAAAAGATTCCATTTAAAAGACAGCATTGTCTGTAAATATCTTTTCCCACCTCTTCTATACCAAAAATTTTCGCATGTCCGTACATAATACAGGCTTTCCTGTATGTTATAGCATTTTACATGTTTTTCCAGAATCATTCTTGAGAACAAATCATAATCTTCATACAAAGGTACATTTTGATAGTTTCCGGCTTCTATCACTGCACTCTTTTTATACATTACAGTTGGATGTGTCACAACACATCTTCTCTTCATACCTTCATATATTTGTTGATTTTTTTCCGGAACACTATGTATGGATACCACGTTACTTATATCATTTACAAATTCTGCGGCAGATGTTCCCACTATCGCCAGTTCCGGGTCTTTTAAAAACTGCTGTATCTGCTTTTCGCAACGCTGCGGAACACTATAATCATCCGAATCCATTCTTGCAACCAATTCCGTTGACACTTTATCCATGCCATATACTAACGCCGGCCCCAGGCCTACATTTTCTTTCAGTGCAAGCACCTTAAAGAGTGATGGATATTGATTGCAGAAAGAACAAAGAACCTCTTCCAATTCATCCGTTAATCCTCCATCCTTCACAATAATAATTTCTTTAGCCTGCACAGTCTGCCTTAACATACTTTCAATGCTCATTTTTAAATATTCCGGCTTCTCTTTATAATAAACTGACATTAAAAATGTATACTCCTGCTGCATAAATAGCTCCTTATCCATTTCTCTACCTTGCCCCTTCCCCCCGAAGCACAACTTTAACCGTCTTAAGCAGTATCCTGATATCCAGCCCCAGGCTCCACTCATCAATATATCTGGTATCCAGCTTTACCACTTCCTCAAAATCTGTGATATTACTTCTTCCGCTGACCTGCCACAAGCCCGTCAGTCCCGGTTTGAAGGCAAGTCTTGCCCGGTGGTGTCCTTCATACTTTATCCATTCATCCATGGTCGGCGGGCGGGTGCCCACCAGACTCATATCCCCCCGCAGAATATTGAACATCTGCGGAAACTCATCCAGACTGGTTCTGCGCAGGAAGCTTCCGATTCCGCTCTTTATGGTTCCATCCCCCAGCCGTCTGTTCCCTATAATGCGGGGATCAAAATCCAGCTTGAACATCATGCCGCCATCCATTTGGTTTAAGGCGGACAGTTCTTTTTTCCGCTCCTCCGCATCGAGATACATGGTACGGAATTTATACATCTTGAATTTCTTGCCGTTTCGTCCCACCCTTTCCTGCGAGAAAAAAATAGGACCCGGAGAACTGATATAGATAAGCGGTCCCACTACAATAATTAGAAACAATGTAACAAGACACCCTGCCAGACTGCCCCCGATGTCCATCAGTCTTTTCAGAAACAACTGGGTGGGTGTGGCACAATTCATAAAATTGGTGAGGACAGTATAGTTACCCAGCCTCTCTATCTGCCGCTTGTTTTCCTTGATATCGCCTGCCTTTGTGATGGCAATATGTACAATCACTCCCATACGGTTCAGTTTTTCTATCAGTTCCATTGGGTAACCATGTTCAAATACATAGGAAATGAATACCTCATCCACCCATTCCCTACTGACATAATCCACCACATCCTCATAATCAGCCACAATGGGCACATCGTGAATTACCTGCCCCTTGAGGGACACGTCCGCTGCCACTGCACCCACAAAAAAGTAGGTATTGTAGTTGGTGTTACAGATATTGTCTATGCACTCTGCCAGCTTTTCCCCCGGAGCTATAATCACAAGAGATTTACAGGCGCCATAGCGTTTTCCTTTCTTTAATCTTTTCTTCCAAAGGCTTCTGCCCAGACAGGTAATCCCTATGTACAGAGGAATCATCAGATAGAAGGAAATGCGGGAATAAATCTGTCCTTTTTGGGTTGTAAAAAGGTAGCACAGGGTCAGTCCCTCCACCAGAAAAACGTGCTTCAGCACGCAGGCAAACTCCTCATACCAGTCTCTTTTCAGCACATTTTTAAAGGACTCAAATATAATGGCTGCACAGAAATCTATCAGCAGGAATATAATCGCCAGATTCAGATATTCCACATCTTTATAGGGATTGGCTATTCCAAAGCGTACATTATATGCCAGTACAAAAGCTGTCTGAAGGCATATAATGTCCACCACCATAAAATCCAGATGTTTCATCCATCCTTTATTTTTTCTCTCATACATTTCTTATCTCCAAATAATTACCCGTCACTTCCAGTTCATTCCGATACTGTCCAACTGATGGATTCTGTTTTCATCCAGTTTTATTCCCGATGATTTGGGGTTTCTTCTCTTGACGCGTATATTGGAAATCCATCTTCCCAGTTTTACGCCTCCCACGCTGTATGCAACCGGAATATCCAGATTGCCATGCTCTTCGTAATATTCTTTTGCCAGCTCAAATTTCATTTTCCAGAGAGTCACATTATCCCGCTCCCATTCCATGCCCAGCTCATTAAGCTGTTCTATCTGTCCGAGAGACAGGGCTTCCATCCGGGGTTTTCCGCCGGACACCCCATGCTTAAGGGTATGAAGCCAGCTTCCCAGGGCAACCCCGTCTGCCGTCACATACTTCACCGGAACCTTCAAATCACCATGGCGCTGGCGGTATTGTCTGGCGGCCTCAAGATAAAGCTCCCACCGCTCTCCATTTTTGTCCCAAATCATGCCAAGTGCTTCCAGCTCTCTTAGCTGTTTTTCATCCAGCACTTGTCTTATCCCTTTTTTCCTGATATTTGCCCGCAGGTTGCTGACCCATTTGCCCAGCGCAAAGCCACTTTCAGAAACATATCTCGCCTTTACATCCACATTTTGGTTTTTCTCATAATAAGCAAGGAGTTCCCTATAGCCCTCCTCCCAACTGCTTGTACTGACATTCCAAATCATTCCGATGGCATTGAGCTTCCCGATTTTTTCCTCTGTCAATGCCCCCGGTACTTTACCTGCATATACCTTTCTCTGGGTCTGGAGCCAGCTTCCCAGTGTCAGCCCCGCAGGTGTCACATAGCTTTTGGGAATCCGTAAGTTTCCTTTCTCCTGAAACCAGGTCTGTGCCGCCAGATAATAAATCTCCCAGGAAGAGGCAAGATTATTCTGCAACTGTGTAAACAGCCTGCGACAGTCCCTGACTTCATCAATGATTTGAAACCGCCCATAAAACTTTTCCCGTTCTCCATGGGTGGAGGGCATCAGCGCAAATGCCTCATCCACCTCCTGCTTCAGATAATCAATGTAGCATAAGCTTTCAAAATTGTTGACTAAATCAAAGATGACCGGCTGCCCGGAAGCGCCTGCTGCCAGACAACGCCCTATCTGCTGCAGATAGATAATGGGGGATACGGTAGGTCTGAGCAGAATCACACCATCCACATCTTCCACATGTACTCCCTCATTCAACATATCAATACAGAAAAGAAGTTTGAGATGTCCACTGTCATCTGCCTTAAATGCCGCAAAGTCCTTTTCTGTCTCTGGATTACTGTAATAAGCGGTATATATCCGGGGGGCTTCATCCACCAGATGAAACCATTCCTGCACATGTTCTTTCATTTCATCCATATGGCTTTTGTCTGCACAGAAAACAATGTATTTTCCATACGCTTTCTCCATATGCCTTCTAAACACCTTATCCAGGCCATCCGCCTGCTCCAGTGCCCTCCGAAGCTGCTCCAGCAGCTCCCTGTTGCGGGCAGCAAGACCCTGATTTTCAGCGGACCGGACTCTCTGCTCCAGTCTTCCCAGTTCCTTTTTATAGGAAGCTTCTTTTCCATAAGCGTACAGAGAAACCACATATTTGGGCGCAGCTAAAATTCCCCTTGCAATGGCTTCACCCAGCGTTATCTCCGACGCGATATTGCCCCCAAATATTTCCTGTGCCATATCTCTCTGGTTATCCAGATAACGCACATTAGTGGCGGACAGTCCCAGAAGCTTTGCCTCAGGGTACATCGCCAGCAGTTTTTCCACACTCCTGCCCCATTCCGTGGCGCCACATCTGTGAAATTCATCCAGCACAATATAATCCGGTTTCATCTGCCCCATGCTTTCTTCATTTTTCATCAGCCTGCTGTAAGACAGAAATAAAATATTTTCAAAGCAGACTGCTTTCCCGTCCGAAAATGTGTCTTGCAGATTTTCCAATTGTGTGCGGAAAATGTATTCACTGGGCGAGAGCCAGCAGATTTTTGCATTGGGATTCTCCTCTGCCAGTTTGAACGCAATAAAAGATTTCCCCGTTCCGGTAGGATGGATGACTGCTGCCTTTCCTTCCTCTTCCATCATGGATACTGCTGCTTCATATGCCTTTTGGTTATGTTCAAAAAGATGAATACCCATACACTTACCCGGTTATACTATGTAGTGAGGGCTTTAAAACTTTTCGCAGATTGCCGTAATCTGCGAAAAAGTATATGAAATACTGATTTTTAAAAGATTTTCAGGAAACATGACCCATTAATTGACCATATACAGAAGAAAGAGAATCAAGACAGTTACGCTTAACATCCATGGCAGGATGTACATATTTATTTAAAGTAATGTTTACATTGGAATGTCCCAGCAATTCACTGACACTTTTGACGTCTGCACCACTGTTGATACAGTTGGTGGCAAAGGTATGACGCAGGATGTGAAAATTCTTTTTGGGAATCTGGGCGGCACACAGATAAGACTGGAATCTGTACTGATATGTTCTGGGGTCCGTCGGGGAATCTCCGTTCAGAACATAGGGGTGTGAGTCCCAAAAAGGCAACAAAATTTTCAACAGATGCTCCGGTAATGGAATCTCCCTTCTGGAACTGCCTGTCTTGGGTGTACCTTCCACAAGCATAGTCTTTTTATTCCCTGCCTCTTTCCTGATTCTCTGAACCGTCCGTTTAACGTACAATATGCCATGTTGAAAATCAATATCCTCCCACCTCAGGGAACAGATTTCACCTAACCGCAGACCGGTTGACATACAAATCAAAATTCCCAGTTTGTAATTATCCATATTCAGGTACATCTGCTCTAATAATTTCTTTTGTTCTGTAAGACTCAATATTTCAACAGGCTTTGTTTTACGGATGGCAATGCAGGGCTGCAGGGGAACTGCCGGAATATTATAATAAATATTTCCATAGTGAATTATCTGATTCAGAACACAATAGATGCTTCTGTGCGTACTGACAGAGAGTTGCCTTGGCAGTATCCGGGTTACGATATCAGGTTTGATTTCTTTCACCGGAAGATGCCCAAGCTGTGCATGAATATAATTCTCATAAATATCCATATACTTTTGGTAAGTAGAATATTTGCGGAGTGTTTTTACCTCATCCAGCCAAAATATACTCAACTCATGCAGCGACATGGCTGTGGCGGAATCTGTTGTCCGTCCCGCCTTTTCCCGTTCTTTTTTCTTTTCCGCAAACAACTTCTTTTTTACCTCACTGTAAGTTCTGGCATAGACGGAACGGTAACTCTTTCTGCCGTCCACTTCCCGCAGATAACGCCCTTCCCATCTTCCATCTTTCCGTTTTCTGATGTTTTCTCCTCTTTTTGACATAAATACCTCCTACCATTTTTTTGACCCTCTAAAGCCGAAAATCGTATACATTTTTCTTCTAAAATCCCCCTTTCTCTTGACAAAACATCTCCTGCGTAGTATCATCCATAGTGGTAACCATAGAATAAGCAGGGCTTTAAATATTCAAATATGGTTTCGCAGATTACGGCAATCTTCGAAATATGTTGATTCACTTGTCCCATACCTTTCTGCATCTGTCAGGACGGTATGGGCTTTTTATAATCCTACTGACCGTATCTGTTACCTGCAAATATCCAAATTATAGCATAAGAACATTTATCTATAATAACATTCCACCCATTCACCTTTCCTTTTCTCTTTTCATTTTCCACATAATCATGTATACTATAATCAGCAGAAATTACACCGGGCGAATGAGGTTGCAAAAGATGAAAAGGGTATTGGTGGTAGACGACGCAGAAATAAACCGTGAATTGCTGTGTCATATACTAAATAATGACTATAACGTTGAAATGGCGGAGGACGGCGAAGAAGCTCTGGAAAAACTTAACACCTATCCAGGGGAAACAGCAGCAATCCTGCTGGATTTATGTATGCCCAAAATGGATGGTTTCGCGGTAATTGCAAAAATGCAGCAAAACGGCTGGCTGCAGCGGATTCCCGTACTCATTATAAGCAGCGAACATGCCATCGAAGTTGAAAACCGTTGTTTTGAACTGGGTGTCTCCGATTTTATTCACAAACCTTTTGAAAGCACCATTGTCAAAAACAGAGTGAAGAATGCTATTGAATTGTTTTCCTACAAAAACCAACTGGAACAGACTGTGGAAGAACAGGCTAAAACGCTGAAAGAACAGTATCAGATTATTCAGATGCAGGCAGACAGGCTGCGTGAGGCCAAACCTTTTAACCAACTGATGATGGAATACCAGTCCGCTATCGTGGAAGTGGAAACAAAGCTTCAGGTATTGAACGGAGAATTTTCCCAGGAATATAACCGCAATCCCTTTGAATCTATCAAAAGCAGGCTCAAAACACCGGAAAGCATCTTTGAAAAACTGGAGCGGAAAGGATACCCCATCACCACCGAAAGTATAAGGGAGCATCTTACGGATGTGGCAGGCGTCCGCGTTATCTGCTCTTTTCCGGATGACATCTACCGTCTGGCTGAGCTGTTTGTCAGACAGGATGACATCATTCTGCTGGAGAGAAAGGACTACATTAAACACCCCAAGAGCAACGGCTACCGCAGTCTCCATCTCATCCTGAATATTCCGATTTTTCTCTCCAAGGGAAAAAAATACATGAAGGTGGAGGTGCAGTTCCGCACCATCGCCATGGACTTCTGGGCAAGTCTGGAGCACAAATTGAAATACAAGAAAAATGTGGCAAATGCAGATGAGATTGTGGAACAGCTCAAAGCCTGTGCAGATTCCATTGCAAAACTGGATTATCAGATGCAGGAACTCCGCAATAAGATTGACTGTTCCAGGGAATAAAAACAGCCTTTCCCGGTACATTGAATTCCACCGGAATATCTGCTTCCTTTTTTGCATACAATATATTTCATGAATAACTTAAAACGCTATACCATCATAGGAACAGTCTTTGTTATAATTGCCGGCACTATTTCCCACTTTATTTACGAATGGTCCGGTCACAATTTCATCTGTGGTCTTTTCTTTCCGGTCAGCGAGTCAACATGGGAGCATATGAAACTCTGCTTTTTTCCCATTCTTCTCTATTCGCTTTATATGAACAAAAAACTGAAGGGTGAATATCCCTGTGTCACTTCATCCCTGCTCTTTGGAATCCTGCTTGGGACTTTCTTAATCCCCGTGACTTTCTACACTTACTCCGGCATTCTGGGACATAACTATCTGCCTCTTGATATTGCCACTTTTATATTCAGCGTACTTCTGGCATTTATCGCTGTTTACAGGCTCACTTTATCCTGCAGGGCGGTTTCCTTCACATCTTATCTAAAGGCAGCAGTATTTGTTATTATGATTTGCTTTTTTGTTTTTACCAGCTTTCCGCCTGACCTGGGCATTTTTATTGCCCCAACAGAATAGAATATCCATCCAGACCAGCCAGGCTGTCCAATCAAAATATTCCATATGCCACAAATAAAAAAGAGCCAAGGTTAAATCATTACTGGTTCAACTACTCGGCTCACAGGCTCTGTTGTTATAATCTTGTTCATATAATCTACAGATTAGATAAGAGAATAACTTCAAAATATCCTCTATTCCAGTCTTATTTTACCCAATATATTCTTTTTTGTTAAAAAGTAAATTTTGGGGGATTACAATGAAAACATGACTCTAATTTGGGGTTAATTCTGGAAAATACATTTTGGGCAAAAAGGAACTATAAGTATAATTTTTACAATATAAAGGGGATTCTAAGTGTATGGGCATATGTTTACTTAATACGTATAAATTATGTAAAGCCCTTATTGGCATACGTATATTATGCGTATATAATATAATTATAAAGTTACTAAGGAGGAACAATGAAGGGTTCAGAACTTGTCAGGTAACTAAAGAAGGCAGAATGCTACAAAATTCGTGAAGGTGCAAACCATGAAATCTGGTACAGCCCAATAACAAGTAAGACTTTTCAGGTTCCAAAATATCACAGCCAGGAGGCCAAGACCAGAACCGCCAGTAACATTTTAAAAGCAGCAGGAATTATTTAATTCCCCACTGCTCCCCTTCTTTATTCCGCCCACAGAAAGGAGATTATATTATGGCAAAATATGTTTATCCAGCAATTTTTACACCCGAAGAATCAGGATTTTCCATTGTTTTTCCTGATATTGACGGCTGCTTTACACAAGGTGAGGATATCGCAGACGGCATTAAGATGGCAGAGGATGCACTTGCCCTCATGCTCACATACTACGAAGATGAACAAAAAGAAATTCCCACACCTTCACCAATTAATACCCTCGTTTTGGAAAACGGTGCGTTTACATCCTATATCTCATGTGATACTGCCGTATACCGCAGACTTATGAATAATGTGGCAGTCAAAAAAACTCTTTCCATTCCTTCCTGGCTTAATGACTCGGCGACTGCTGCCGGTCTGAACTTTTCACAAGTTCTGCAGGAGGCATTAAAAGAGAAATTGAATCTGGCATAATGGGACTGCTCTTAAAAAACAGACCTAATTTCCCCTTTTGTTAAATTAAGACTAAAAAAGCCGTAAAACCTCTGTTTTTACTGGAAAAACATTGATTTTACGGCTTTTCTTGAATCATGCGGATAACAGGACTTGAACCTGCACGGGGTTGCCCACCAGAACCTAAATCTGGCGCGTCTGCCAATTCCGCCATATCCGCATATGCGCTGCGGCACCTGCCACAGCCACGCTATTCATTAAACCATATCCTTCATACTTTGTCAAGCATCTGCCTCTTTGGCAGGTTCCCCGATATGGCAGATAATCTTCTTATAAATCCGTATCAGGAAATAAGCACTCATTCCAACACTCACCAGCTCTGCTATGGGGAACGACCACCAGATTAAATTCACATTGCCGCTCAGAGAAAGCAGTTTTGCAACCGGAAGCAGCACACAGAGCTGCCTTGCAACAGACACAATCATGCTGTACATACCATTGCCCAACGCCTGAAATACACTTCCCACTACAATACAGAATCCGGCAAACACAAAACTCAAACATATGGTTCTCAACGCCGGAACACCTATTTCCAGAAGCTCCGGTGTGGCATTAAACAGACCAATCAATTGTGACGGTACTACTTCCATAATAATTAGTCCGATTATCATAATACCTACGGCATATTTTATACTGCTCTTTATTGTTTTCAGCACACGTTCCCTATTTCCCGCACCATAATTGTATGCGATAATGGGAACCATACCATTATTCAGACCAAATACCGGCATAAAAATGAAACTCTGCAATTTGAAATACACACCAAATACTGTCTGGGCTGCTCCAAAAGCCGCCAAAATCAGGTTCATCCCATAAGTCATAACCGAGCCAATCGCCTGTACAACAATAGAAGGCGCTCCCACCTTATAAATCTGTAAAATCAACTTTCCATTAGGACGGAATCCCTTAAAGGAAACACAAATCTCATTATTAAATTTGAAATTAAAGACAACCGCCATAACAGCAGCTATAATCTGCCCTGTCACTGTGGCAAGCGCTGCTCCTGCAACTCCCATTCTGGGCAGCCCCAGATAGCCAAAAATGAAAATGGGGTCCAGAATCAGGTTGATAATAGCTCCGACTCCCTGCGTAATCATTGTATAAAAAGTCTTACCAGTGGACTGTAACAGTCGCTCAAAAGTCACCTGCATAAATACTCCAATACTTAAAACACAGCATAATGTCAGATAAGTGACTCCATATTCCCTGACCTCAGACACATCTGTCTGACTGGCAAAAAAAGGACCGCTCACAAAAAGACCTATCAATACAAATATCACATAACTCAACAGTTCAATAAAAACACCATTGGCCGCAATGATATTCGCTTTGTCAAATTCTTTTTCTCCCAGTGTCTTTGACAAAAATGCGTTGATACCTACACCGGTTCCCACTGCTACTGCAATCATAAGGCTCTGTACCGGAAACGCCAGCGAAACCGCACGCAGGGAATATTCATTAATCTGCGATACAAAAATACTGTCCACAATATTGTACAGTGCCTGCACCAGCATGGAAATCATCATGGGAAGTGACATGGATATTAAAAGTTTATCAACAGGCATAACTCCCATCTTATTTTCTTTTGTCGGCATATCTACCATCCTTTCTTTGTGTATAAAAATATATATCTGAAATGCTGTTAAATATATTGACCCACTGCATAAAAAAAAGCCCATGACATATCACGGTCTCTTAAAATAGTGGGAATAAAGAATCCACAAAATGGATTTTCCTATTTGTTGTCTGAGTGAGGCATCGGGGATTCGAACCCCGGACAACTTGATTAAAAGTCAAGTGCTCTACCGACTGAGCTAATACCCCATATATCTGCTCCAGCAGGGGAAATCCTGCTATGGACCAACTTTTTCAGCAGTCCAGTTCTGACTGCTATAGCAGGGCTAGCTGGATTCGAACCAGCGACTGCAGCAGTCAAAGTGCTGTGCCTTACCGCTTGGCGATAGCCCTATATTATGACACCAAGCGTGCCATTACGACACATAAAATGCACATAAGGGTGGATAAAGGGATTCGAACCCTTGGCCTCCAGAGCCACAATCTGGCGCGC
>CAZRZM010000112.1:10380-10910 GCA_964604575.1 uncultured Acetatifactor sp. | reverse complement strand
AACGGAAATCTGTATGATAAACTTTTCTTTCCAGACAGACAAAGGTTTGTTTATCCACACTTTCTATGTAATAAATATCAGAAGCATTTACCATTCGCTCTGTTCCATCATTATCGCATTTAATCTGCACATCAACGGATTTCAACAATTTTACAATACGTTGGATATTTTCTTTGTCTTTGCCATATTTAATAATCACTTCCATATCGACACAAGATAAATCCTGTTCTACTTTAATTATCATAGGCGTTCCTCCTTGCATAGATTATATCAATATTTGCTTTATAATTGAATGTACTTATAGCTGAAATACATTTTTTAACTACCAACCTACAAAATAAAGGCGACAGAGTTTTTGTCCTCTGCCGCCTTGTCATTCTTATCTTTCCGGCTCACTACCACCAGCCCCGTTATAAACGCAAACAGCATCACATAGACCAGATATAACAGAAAATTTTTGGTTCCCAGCACTATTTTCAAAGCTCCCGGATTGGTAATATTTCCCATGTGCAGCTCGCTGCGAGCGGCGA
>CAZRZM010000112.1:0-10370 GCA_964604575.1 uncultured Acetatifactor sp. | reverse complement strand
TCCATAATGACTGGAAAGACAGCACAGATATTCCCTGACACAGCCCCTGCCAAAAAAAGTTTTGGTTGCATTTTCAAAAATAAAGTTATTCATCATTCATCTTCCTTCATGTCCATCCGGACTTACCCACATACTCCGGATAAATTCTTTTTCCACTTATTATCTACAGTATAAAAAAATCGAGACCTCACCAGAAGTCTCGATTCGTTCATTAGTATATACTTATAAATTATAACTATCTACTGCTCATTCCCCAGCACTTTTTGTATTGCGGCAAGAAAATGCTCCACCGTATCTGACGGTGTGGGCGAATGCAGCAGACCATAGGGAATGCTGTGCTCCCACTCCACCGGAATGACTTTCAGCAGTGGATGTACATTTTCCCATGCCTGGATTGCCATAAGGATATCATTACTGTTCTCACAGCGATTGAAAACCTCCACACTGTAAAAATCAAAATCCACAATATGAATCTGACTGTGATTCTGCCAGATATCATCCCTGAGCCGGTCCACATAATGACTCCAGTTCCGGTGCATCAGCATGAGGTTTTCTCCATATAAATCCTGAATCCGCAGGCTGTTCTTTTCTGCAAGGGGATGATGGATGGAAACGGCACAGCAAATCGGCTGTCTTGAAATCTCAAAACCTGCGCAATTCCGCACATTCAAAAGAGTATCATCAAAAATTCCTGCAACCACATCAATGTTCTGCCCAAGGTTATTCAATATTTCCCTGGCATTCTCCGGTGTGTTCTCAAAAGGAATAAGCTGGAACTTAATCTCCGGGCACAGTGCATGAATCTTAGGCCACAGCTCTACCAGGATTCCCGCCGGTGTCATAGGTGAAGTTCCAATACGGATTATGCCGGCATTCTCCTGCATGGCATTCTTCGCCCGTATTACCGAATCCCGGCAATACTGAATAATATATTTTGCATCGTTATATAAGGATGCTCCTGCCTTAGTCAGCTTCAGCCCCCTGTGTGTTCTCTCAAAAAGTTTGACACTCAAATCAGCTTCCAGAAGATTAATCTGTTTAATCACCGCTGTAGGTGTAATATAGGACAGTTCGGCTGCCTTGTTAAAACTACCGGCATCTGCCACCCGAAGAAATGTTTCAAGCTGGGGATTATACATCTCGAACCGTCTCCTTTCTTTATTGGATGCAGCCGCCGCTTCCTTTTCGGCTAATATGGAATAAAATACTATGATTGACTTGTAATCATATTATATTGTTTCCTATACCACAAAGCAAGATTTTTTCCCTAAACTTTTTATGAACAAAACTACTCTGCCCTATTCCGGCTCTCCGCCATATCATCATACATAGTGAATCTCAACACTTCCAAAACTGGTCTCTCCATGCACATAAAGAGTTACACTGCTGCTTCCTGCCGATACCCCGGTTTCCTCAATGTCTGCAAAAGCTTGTTTTATGTCCTTCTGCACCTTCCACTCTTTTGGAATAAAAAGCACCATCTCGCCAAAACTGTTCTTAATCTCCACATCCGCCGAAGTCCCCTGGATAACTGCATTGTCAAAATAAACACTGGTACTTCCGAAACTATTTTCCAGATAGGCATTGCAGAAATTGTCCGAATTGATATAACGGATGGCAGCCCCAAAAATATTTTTACAGTAGACGTCTTTCTCACTGCACTGCTCACTGCTGGCAATATTCCTTTTTCTGCTCCAGTCAGTGTCTATATGCTGGTTTTTCTTTCTTTTTCCCTGAAACAGCATGGATAGTCCAATACTCAAAAGCAGTGCCGCCACCAGAACCGTCCATGGGGTCAACGCCTCAATTCCCAGTGGTTTATCATAAATAATACTGATAAAAGCCAGAGAAAACAAAATGGCAAAAAAGTTTACTGTTCGGATTCCTTCCACAAACACCCATACCAGAAATACAGTTGCAAGAATGGAGAACACCCCTACATCCGGTATTATTCCAAGCCTGCTGATAACAACTATCACTGCTGCCAGGATAAAAAAGATACCCCAGAATATTTTACTTTTTTTCATCGCTGTAACCTCTTTTCTTCTAATTTACTGATTAATGGTTTATAGTAATATCTGGAAACATAGACCTGCTTATGGGTGCCTGTAAATGCCACCACACTGGAAGCCGTCAGGTTCCGGTTAATGGAATAAATATGATGAATATTCAAAATCGCGGATTTGGACACCCGCATAAAAAATCGCGGAAGCATATCCTCCAATTCATATAATTTGTACTTTGTCTGATATACCTCTGTTCTTGTGTGCACACTGACACCAGTGCCCTCTGTCTCAAAAAACAGAATCTCATCCAACGCAAGATAATACTCGGTAGTTCCCTTATAACAGACAAGACTTCGTTTTGTGTCGGCAGTTTCCTGTGCTGTCAGGGCAGCCTCACTGACTGCTTTCTGTATGGCGGATATCTCCTCCGTCAGTTCCCTGCACCGGATGATTACCTCATCTTCCGCTAAAGTTGTTTCAATCTCGATTTTTATTTTCATCCTATGAACTCCTAACTTACCCATATTTTAAAAAAACGAACCAGAGATGTAAATAGTTTTACATCAAGTGGTTCGTTTTGGATGGTAAGAAGTAAATTTTTTATACAATCCGGTTGAGTTTCTCCGACATAACGAGCATAATCATACCAAACACCAATAAAAATACCGGGTACAGTGCAATGCCTGCCACCGATGCCACCCATCCGAACAGGGGCGGCATAAATGTGGTGCCTACATAGGCGCTCGCCATCTGGATACCGATGATTGCCTGGGAATTTTCTTTCCCGAAATTATCGGGAGTGGAATGAATAACCGACGGATAAATGGGTGCACATCCAAGCCCCACAATAATCAGCCCCATAAGTGCCACAATATCCACTTCTATAGGAATCAGAATCATTACCGCTCCCACGATGGCAGTTAAGATGCCTATCCGAATCATCCTTCTGTCTCCCAGCTTATCTGCCACAAACCCACATAGGAATCTTCCAAAGGTAATTCCCAGATAAAACAGGGAGGCAAAGCTCGCCGCTGTGACGGCATCCACTCCACGGTGCTGCACAAGATAACTGCTGGCCCAGATGCCTGCCGTCTGTTCCAGGGCGCAGTAGGCAAAAAATGTCAGGAGTATCTGCCACACCCCCTTAATCTGCACAGCCCCTTTTAATCCAATGGGTTTCGCCTGTACTTCCCCTGTCGCATTCTCCTCACTTCTTTTCTTCCACAAGGGCAGACTGATAAATAAAATGACTGTCAGCACTATCTGAATCATGGATACCGCCCTGTAACCACTATGCCATCCGAATCCTCCCGTGAGACAATAACTCATGATATAAGGACTGGTGGCGGCTCCCACTCCCCAGAAACAATGAAGCCAGCTCATATGTCTGGAGGCATAATGAAGCGCCACATAATTATTCAGCGCGGCGTCCACCGCCCCTGCCCCAAGTCCGTAAGGAATGGACCACAAAATCAGCATCCAAAAAGCACCTGATACAGAGAATCCAAACAGTGCAACTGCCGTCATCAGAACACTGATGGCAGTTACCAGACCTGCTCCCAGTTTTCTGGTTAATTTATCTGACATAAGGCTGGAGACAATGGTTCCTGCCGAGATTACCATGGTAATAATTCCCGCATAGGAAACCGGAACCCCCAACTCCTGGTGCATTACGGGCCAGCCGGAGCCCACAAGAGAGTCCGGCAGACCCAGACTGATAAATGCAATATAAATAATCACAATTAATAAGGAAAACATAATACATCCACCTCACTGTATTTTTTTAATTCCAAAATTTATATTTATAAATTCTGATGCTTCCTGACTGTATTTCGCCAATTCCACTGACCCGTCCCAATACCTGATTAAATGAATACTCCCCGGTAAAAACTGCACTTTTTTTCCGCCATATGCAATCTTTCCCCCTGTTACTGCCGTCACTACTGCATATAATATAGCGCCATGGGCAACCACAAGAATATTCTGCTTATCCCTAAAGGATGTCACAATCCGTCTAAACGCGGAACGCGCTCTTTCTAATAAATCCTCAAACGATTCCATTCCGGGATAACTGTCATCGGGATATTTTTCGCTTCGCTCTGCGGCTGTCAGCCCCTCCCCTGCACCAAACCCGCGTTCCACAAGCAACGGCTCCACAAGAATATCCGCCTTTGCATACGCCAGCCTGTCAGCCACAATTTCTGCACTTTCCCGCGCCCTTGACAAGGGACTCGAAATGATGAAATCAATACCGGGACCAAAACCTGCCAGTATTTCCGCCGCATGGCTAATCTGTAATCTTCCATTTTCATTCAACGGAATATCCATATGTCCCTGCAGACGTCCCGCCTGATTCCAGTCTGTTTCACCATG
Source organism: uncultured Acetatifactor sp. (assembly GCA_964604575.1). Taxonomy (GTDB): domain Bacteria; phylum Bacillota; class Clostridia; order Lachnospirales; family Lachnospiraceae; genus Acetatifactor. The sequence continues at coordinate 5,991 of CAZRZM010000112.1, read as the reverse complement.
TCGCAACAAAATAATGTTCATAGCAGCTTCACCCCATACTTACCCTATTGCCTGTTGCCAGACTATTGGAAATATATAATAGAAACTGCTTCGCAGTTTCTATTATCCAAATTCTATACTAAAGTATTATGTAGTATAAACTGACATTTTGCAATATGTAAATGAATCGTAGAGTATCTTATTTTATGAATTTATATAACTAAACTGTACGTCGATTGCCATTTCGTATGATAAACTGTATTATAATCAATATAATAATTGTCAAAACAGCAAAAGGAGTGGAAATAAATGGACGCAAAAATACTGGGGGCCTTTATTGCAGAATGCCGCAGGGAAAAAAATATGACCCAGGCTGATTTGGCCGCCAAACTGAATGTCACAGACAAAGCCGTGAGCCGCTGGGAAAGAGGACTCGGTTTTCCTGACATCGGCACAATCGAACCGTTGGCTTCGGCTTTGGATATAAGCATTCTGGAACTTATGAAATCGGAGCGGATAACTGACAATGAGGTTGCCAAAGAAACCGCAACAAATGTTATTTCCGATACCCTGAATATTGCCGAACTGCAGTGTAGACAGGAGCGTAAACAAGAACGCAGGAATGTGTTTTCCCTATTAGGAATAACATTTGTAATTGTAATTATTGTTCTATTTCTTGACCGCATAAAATGGCAGCCGGATATCCTTCTCTTTGAAAGTATAGGTGTCGTTCTTCCCTTATTCTGCATATGCGGCTTCTTTATCCTGCTGTGCAGTGGAATATGGAAAAAGGCAACAGGCAGACCCTGCACCCAGACCTTTGCGGCAGCGTCAGTTCTGCGGTTTATTTTTCTGATTCTTCTTGGATTGTTCTTTTTAATTGGAATCCTGGGAATTGGACCTGTTCCGGGCAGTACCCGATAAATGCTTCGCATACAAAAATAGACTTCACTGATATTTTTTAAAAACTGCTTGGTGTATAACGGATTGTTACAATAATGACTGTTTTTTGCGGTTCATCAATTCGGTAAACTATTGTAAAATTTTTGACAAATATCTGACGGTAACCTCTATTCGCAAAGGCTCCTGTTCGTCTGACAGCTCCCCGGTATGGCATTTCAGCAAGACCAAGGATTGCAGTTTCCAATAAATCTGCCATTTTCCCGGCTGTCCCAATTTCTTTGAAGTTGTCTGCTATGTGATTGTAGATATTATCAAGATCTCTGGACGCACGAAACAGCATTTCTATTTTGTATTTATCCAAAGTGTTTCCTCCTTAGTCCTGCCAGGGTTTCTTTGGCATCCAATAGAATACTTGTCTTTTCATACTCTTCTTCTGCTTCAGCAATCGCATTGTCGATAAGCTGCGTTTCAGCAATCTGCTCGTAGGTTTCAATGCTCATAACTACCAAATCTCCGTAACCGTTTTTTGTTATAAAGATTGGTTCTCTGACCGCATGGCAGGCATCAGAGATTTCATTTGTATTTCTTAAATCAGTAATTGGTCTAATCTGTGGCATAAATAAGGCACCTCCTTCTTTGTACAATATTCTATCATTATTATGTACATTTTTCAAGGCGGTTGTGAATGTATATTCTGGAATTGGAATGAGCAAACATAATAATTCTTGGTATTATTCATAGCAGAATGATTATACCAAACAAAGAAGAATGCCTTCAGGTATTTTGTCTGAAAGCATTCTTCTTTCACGGAATTTTTTTCACAGCCACTTGTTTTTGAATCGAGCTGCCTGATTGGGAAGTTCACCGTCCGGGCTGCATCCGATAAATGCTTCGCATTCCTTCTGCCCGACAGGACTCCGGGCTGCATCCGATAAATGCTTCGCATTCATCAGATGTGCGGCTTTCGCCGCATACCAATAAAAAAACACTCACGCGAATGAAAGCAAGCTTTCTTCTCGTGAGTGTTTTCCGCTTGTTGCCCGGACTTTAGTGTTCCAGCATATTTTCAATAAATATTCCGTAGCCTTTGGTGCTGTCCTGGACGAGTACGTGGGTAACTGCACCGACAAATTTGCCGTTTTGTATGATGGGGGCGCCGCTCATGCCCTGGATAATGCCTCCGGTAAGTTTTATCAGTTCAGGGTCAGTGACGGTAAGTTCAATTCCTCTGTTCACATTATCATTGTCCATGCGGATTCCTGTAATCTCCACACTGTAATAGCGTGAAGTGCCGTCTATGGTACAGAGAATATGCGCCGGGCCTTTTGTTATATCCTGTTTCAGACCAATGGGAAGAGGCTCACCCACTGCAGCTTCCATACCTCTGGCATTACATTTTCCAAAAATTCCCCGGGCACAGTTGTTGGTGATATCTCCCAGAATCCTGTCGTCGGAATAGACAATCATTCCCACCATTTCTCCGGGGTGCCCTACTGCGCCTTTATGGATGGCAATAATTTCTGTCTGGTATAAGGTTCCGTCATTCATCTCCATCAGAGTGCTGGTATCAATATCGTTGATTCCATGTCCCAATGCACCAAAATTTCCATCTGCGTCAATATAGGTCATGGTTCCCACTCCCTGGGCATTATCCCTAATCCATACACCAATCCGGTAATCGCCGTTTTCATCCTGAACGGGAGTTACTTTAAGATCCATCACTTCCCCGTTACGTTCCACCGTCAAAAGCAGTTCCTTTCCACCGCTGTCCATAACTCTCTCTATAAAAACATCCTTATCGTCAATATTTTCGCCATTCAGTTTAAGAATATAATCCCCTGACTGAAGGATATATTTGCAGGGGGAATATGTTACTCCGTTTACTCCTGTAAAATCACCCACACCGATAACCAGAATTCCTTCTGCTTTCAGATAGATGCCTATGGGAACCCCTACCGGAATCAGTTCGGCATTTTCCATCACCTGAATATCCACCTGCTTAAAAGGCAGAAATCCAAAGAGTTTAACCTGCATCTGATACGCCATATCACTGTCCATCTTGACTGTAACCGGCTGGTTTAAATCTATGGTGACTGCGCCTTCGGGAATATTGCTCTCGCCTCTGCTGCCCACACTCACAATATCCGCCGTCGCAGGCAAATCAAGCTGCAGGGAATCCTCCTGCCCGGCCCGCACCCGCAGTACCGAGGGAATACTGCTGTCAATCTGATAATAAACGCAGGAAAATAACGCGGTAAAACTAAAAATCATTGCTGTGAGCAGGCAGGCGCGGTATCGCCTGTATCTGCGCAGTTTACTTTTCCAGTTTGTCATAATAACCACCATCTCGTCCCCTGCATACTGACGAACCCGCTCATTTTCCGAAATCCAAAATTTCATATCCTCACTCCCATTACCACTCAGACACCACTGTTATTATTCAGACATTGTATATTTTAGAGTGCCAGCCGACAGTCATTCCTATTCAGACACGCTTCCACTTGAAATAAAAACGTAGCGGACACATAAGGCACCAAAGTACGGTGCCTAAGTGCCGACGTTTTTATACAGTCTTCATAAGAATGACTGTCGGCTGGCACTCTGAAATATACAATGCTCATATTAAGTATCAAGCAAACTTTTCTAAAGCTAGTATGTCTTTTTTCACATAAAAAATGCACCTTAAGACATTGGATGATTTGTCCAACATTTAAGGTGCATTTTCTAATTTTGGGATAAATTACAGGCTCTGTTTATATTCGCCAGCCTGCATACGCATTGCCCTGGCATTGGATAATGCTTCTTCTGTAAGGGTATCGCTTCCCAGCAGTCTTGCCAGTTCTCCCAATCCTTCCTCCTCATTCATATGATGGATGTCCGTAATGGTATTGGCATCTGTACTACTCTTTTCTATCACGAAATGGGTATCTGCCATAGCGGCAATCTGCGGAAGATGGGTAATGCAGATAACCTGATGGATATGTGCTGCCACAGCAAGCTGTTCCGCCACTTTCCATGCAGTTCTTCCACTGATACCCACATCAATCTCATCAAAAATTAATGTGTCAATTTCATCCCTGCCCGCCAGAACCGTCTTGATTGCCAGCATCACCCTGGAAAGCTCTCCTCCGCTGGCAACCTGGCCAAGCGGCTTCACGCTTTCTCCCGGATTGGTGGATATCAGAAACTCCACATCGTCAGAGCCAAGGGCGGTAATCGCACTGCCCGGTCTCACCGCAATCTCAAACTCCACCGTTAAAAAATTCAGATGAACCAGGGCTTCTTTCAATTTTTCTGATAGCACAAGGGCATTCTTCCTGCGGATTTTGGAGAGTTTTTCACATGCCTGCTCCAGATTTTCCCTGCATTTTTGTAACTGTGCCTGCATGTCCTGCATATAAGTGTCATAATCCGACAGTTTCTGCAACAGCTCCTGCCTGGATTCTCCATAGGCAATCACATCTTCTATCGTATTTCCATATTTTCCTTTTAAATGATTCAGCGTATTGAGTCTGTCCTCCACCCGCCTGAAATCTTCCTCATCAAACTCGCAGTCCTCCATATATTCAGCGATATCGCGGTTATAATCTGCCAGCAGATTATCCACTTCCGCAAGCTGCTGCTCCAACTGTACCAGTTTTTCATCATAGGAAGTGACGTTTCTGATGGCACGAAGCGCCCTGCCCAGAGCACTTCCGGCGCCATGCTCCGATTCAATGCCGGTATACTGATAGCTTTCCCCAAGATTTTCCATAATTTTTCTGCCATTAAGCATCCTCCGGTACTGCTGTTCCAGTTCCTCATCTTCCCCCGGTACCAGTCTGGCATCCGCAATCTCCTGATACTCAAACTCAGCCAGCGACTGCTCTTTTGCCTTGGACTCTTCATCCATGGACTCTTTTTCAATGGTTTCCTTAAGTCTGCGGCATTCCTGATAGTATTCCGCCACCGGACCCACAGCCTTTTCAAACGACTCCCCACAGTAGGAATCCAATATCGCCATATGATTTTTCTTGTGTAAAAGGGACTGATGCTCGTGCTGTCCATGAATATCCAATAAATATTCTGCCAGTTCTTTGACTTGTTTTGCCGTAACCGTTTCTCCATTGATTTTGCAGGTACTCTTACCTGCCTGCAGTTTCCGGCTGATTAGAATCGTGTCGTCCTCCTGAATATCCAGCTCCATATCAGCAAGCTTTTTTCTGACCTTTTCATCCTGACTTTGGAAGGTCAGCTCCACCAGGGCACTGTCTGCGCCTTTTCGGAGCATTTCTTTTTCAAATTTGCCGCCCAGTGCCAGATTTACCGAACCGATTAACAGGGACTTACCTGCACCGGTCTCTCCGGTGAGAATATTCAGTCCCTTTCCAAATTCGACCTCTGTCTCCTCCATAAGCGCCAGATTCTTAACATGTAAACTTTGTAACATAATACTCTCCTTATGTACCTTCTCCCAAAACAGTTCCCTTATTCATCCCGCCCGCGGATGAACCTCTTTGATACATAACAATCTATTTTTCAATCATGGCATGAATTTTTTCCATAAGATGCTGTGTATCCTCCACTGTCCTGACTGCCACCATAATGGTGTCGTCCCCTGCAATACAGCCCACAACTTCAGGAAATTTCAAAGCATCCAGCGCAGCCGCCACAGCCATTGCCATACCGGATGCAGTCTTGACAACCAATATATTCTGCGCCATATCCATGGAAAAAAAACCATCCCTGAGGACACGAATGTAGCGTTCACTCACATATCCTTCTTCCTGCTTCAATATCACATATTTCTGCTTTCCCTCTTTCGTCAGCACCTTGGAAAGCTTCAAATCCCGGATATCTCTGGAAATAGTTGCCTGAGTGACACTAAAACCGGCTTCTTTTAAATATCCCGCCAGTTCCTCCTGGGTTTCCACATCATATTTTTCTAAAATATCCACTATTTTCTGATGCCTTTTCTTCTTCATAACCAATCCATCCCATCTGCCCAGGCAGGCGTTTTTCGGCGTGAAACATAGTACTTCTCACACTAACCATCCATTCTTGCCGCAACCCGGAAATTTGGGCGCAAGCACAAATTTCTGATTGAAAAATCTTTGATTTTTCAATCTA
>CAZRZM010000111.1:0-11055 GCA_964604575.1 uncultured Acetatifactor sp. | reverse complement strand
ATGTAAACTTTGGTATAATATAACCTGTAATAATCTCGACACTGCTTCCAAAGGCTTTGGTAAGCCGCCCAATCTGCTTCGGATTACGGACGCGGATGAATATTTTGGGTAAATAGAAAGGCTGTTTTTGATAACTGATATAAATTTGGTTAATGGACGTAATTAAATCCTGTTCAGCCTCCATAACGAAATCATCCTTAATTGTGTCTTCAAGACATAGTGCCAGTGAAAATTTATCCCCAAACTTTTCGTTGATAATTGCATCTGCGATGGTTTTCCTGTTGGCGGGGCAGTAGAGAAGCGCGCCAACGCTGTAATAAAGAATATTGTTTTTCAAGTAATGATTCCTCCTCCAGTGTATGATATATCCTGAAAAATTATAGCATCCTTTTATTTAAAAAGATAGATTAGAATTAGCTTGTGTGATATAATTTATAAGTATAAATTTACAAAGGTGGTGCGGCCCTGATGGGAGCAAAAATAACTTACAGACATAATGTAATGACTATAAATTCAATCGAAACATTTCTTGGCGTCAGAGGTGGATTACATAATAATCTGAGAGATGTGTATTTTATCAGAGGCATTGGAGAGCCGGCAGATTTGGCAGGGTTAATGAATGACATTGACAAAAAGATGGGGATGGAGATGGCGAATAACCGGCTGAAATATATCCGCATCAACTTTCTGCCTCCAATCAGGGAACTGAAAGATTCTGACTATTATTCCGGGGTTTATGAACAGTGGAGAAATGGAGCGGCAGTAAAACTGCAGAATCTGAAATTATCCGATGAACTGGAAAATGCAGTAAAAGAAGCGTATTCCCAGGTGATTGATTATTATGTGCAGTCAAAGGGTTCCATTTCGGATTCCATGATTAAAAATTTTGCTGTTAAAATGATGTTCTGGCTGGACAGAACCATGGCAGATACATTATCCGCATGGAATGAAAGGCTATGTGTGAAAGTAATTGCTGATAATGTTGTCAAGGAGCAGGAATACCTGTTTTACTTATTCCTTACCTTATTGGGATGTGATGTATTACTCATTGAAAATAGAGAAGATGTGAATGTCCCGGAGAAGCTGAAACAGTTTTCGTGTGAGCTGACGCTGGGAAATTTTGGCAGCGCCAGACTGGGTGAATTTGTTCCGTATGTGCCCCGGAAGGCGGAAGCGCCCCGGAAGACAGAAATGCCCCCGATGGCAGATAACAGCACGGAGCGTATATCGGTGGCAGATAACCGGTCCAATACAGTGATAATTCCCCAGAGACCGGACAGGACAAGGACAGTCCGGCGGCAGGAGACTGTGCGGGGTGCAACATTGACTCCGTCTAATGCGGAAAAAACTTTTGAAGAACTGGCGCAGCTTGCTTCTTCCATTGTGCTGATAGCAGTACATGACAGCAATGGTGAAATAGTAAGTACCGGTTCCGGGATTATGATAGGACGGGAAGGATTTATATTGACTAATAACCATGTTATCTCTGGAGGACGTTTTTATTCTGTCAGGATTGAGGATGATGAAAGGGTTTATGATACGAATGAAGTGATAAAATACAATTCCACCACTGACCTTGCAGTCATCCGAATCAGAAGACAGCTTAATCCCCTTCCCATATATAGGGGGAGTAAAAAATTAGTCAGAGGGCAGAAGGTTGTGGCTATCGGCAGTCCCCTGGGTCTGTTCAATTCTGTTTCGGATGGTATTATTTCCGGGTTCCGGGTGATTGACGGTGTGGATATGATTCAGTTTACCGCTCCCATTTCCCATGGAAGCTCCGGAGGGGCTGTACTTAATATGCAGGGTGAGGTGGTTGGAATAAGCACCGCAGGCATAGACAGTGGGCAGAATATTAATCTGGCGATAGGCTATGAAAGTATATTGATGTTCGCAAATGGCTTTTTCAAATAGCATGATAAATTATGTCTGTTACTATAATAAATTGTCAAATATTTAGCCTTTCTATTGAAATGCGAACACCAGTGTGGTATATTTTTTTTATGCAGATTTTATATATGGGGAGAAGATGTATGAGTTATCGTGGCAAAAGGTTACAATTATCGTTTAATTCTCCGGTGATTCTGGGTTTTACAATCCTGTGTTTTTTGGTACTGGTTCTGGACCGTGTGACCGGAGGCTCTTCAACGACTGCATTATTTAGTGTTTATAGAGCATCATTGCTTAATCCGTTAACATATATACGTTTCTTTGGGCATGTGGCAGGACATGCCGGATGGGAACACTTTTTTGGTAATGTCATGATGTTACTGGTTGTCGGTCCTCTGCTGGAAGAGAAATATGGTTCTTCCAATATTCTGTTTGTTATTTTGGCGACTGCGCTTGTGACAGGCATTACCAATTTCGTTTTTTTCCCACATGTTCAGCTTCTGGGAGCAAGCGGAGTGGTATTTGCTTTTATTTTGCTTGCATCGCTGACAAGTATTGAAGAAGGAAAAATACCCCTTACTTTTATTCTGGTAGCTGTAATTTATATTGGACAGCAGGTGTATGATGGTATTTTTGTCCAGGACAATGTTTCTAATCTTACCCATATTATAGGCGGGATAGTTGGTTCTGGTCTGGGTTATGTGATGAATAAAAACAAGATGAACAGATATTGAAGGTGAGAGTGCTCTATGCTGGAACACAAAAAGATTCGCAACCTTAATGACTATTTTGTTGATTTGGATGGACGGCAAAGTAAAGAGGTATATTTTTATCGAATAAATGGATATTCTGAGGAAATAAAGGATTTTATAAAGAAGTATTATGATGCGGCAAGACGGACAGGAGTAATTATTGAGGGCAGGATACCAAATCCTGACCAGAAGAATCTTGCATATTATGACGAGATAATGGGCATGGATTTCCAGATGAATATGGGGTTCCTGTCCACAAGCTTAAAAAAGTGGCTGCCAAGAATGAATGATTTTCAGATACAAAATGTTGCAGCCTCCATATATGACTCTCTCGATTCCATGAGAAAAAATGGAAAGACAGAGAATATGCTGAAGAATGCGTATATTAAGTTTATGTGCTGGCTCTATTACAAGTTTGAAAGAATTGTCAGCCGGCTGGGACAAAACAGTGTACCCAAAATATTGTATGAGGGAAATATCAGCAGCTATGAGCTGATGTTAATTTCCATTCTGTCCAATGCAGGATGCGATGTGGTTCTGCTGCAGTACCATGGAGACCAGGAATATCTGAAAATAGATTCCGGTTCCATATTATCGGATAATCTTCAGATGAACGGTATGCAGGCATTCCCGCAGGACTTTTGTATTAAAAGGATTCAGGAAGAAATACGCAGTGATATGGATAACGAGAGGCTGTATGGAACCAGGCCGGCTGTCAATAACTGTACTAACGCATGGATAAAAGGAAAAGGTCTTGATGATATCAGAGAGAGCGTTACGGTAAGAGGTAATGACGCCAGATTCTTTTATAATTGTTTCTGCCGGATTAATGGAGCAGAAGACAGACTCACCTATGCCAATGACTTATTCCGGTTACAGCAGGAGCTTAAGAATGCAAATAGAAAGCTTGTTATCATAAATGAACAGATACCAAAACCGACTCCTGAGGAGATAGCGGGAATTAAGCGTGGCAATTATGCCAGACAGGAACAGATGATTCTTGATTTGGCGGGCAATATAAAGTACACAGCAAATATTGAGCTTCAGAGGATAATACATAAAGCGTTTGTCGATATAGTGCTTGCAGAAGCAAAGAAAGATGGTGAAAATCTAAACAGGCTGACGAATAAGGCAGTGTACCTGTTATGCTGGTTAAAGCGATATATGCCGCTGCTGTTTTCCAACTGGAAAATGCCGGAGGTGGGATGCTTCATTTACATGGGAGGCTGTAAGAATGAAAACGAGGCGATGCTGTTAAGTTTTTTTGCCAGACTGCCTCTGGATGTTTTGATTTTGTGTCCCAACTTAAATGTGAAATGCTGCCTGAAGGATAATCTGTTATACGAAGTGAATTTTCAGGAGAGTCTGGTAATGGATAAATATCCTGAAGATAATTCGCAGGTCAGAATGGGAACTGTTGCATACCATGCGGAAAGGGATTTGGATACTTTAATGTATCAGGATACCGGAATCTACAGGAACCAGCAGTATGGTAAGGCAAATGTTATCAGCCTGCAGACTATGTATGAGGAGATAAAAATCCTCTGGGACCAGGAGTTAAAATACAGACCCAGTTTTAGTATTGTTGATGGTGTGGTTAATGTACCAGTGGTTTTTGCAAAGGTTTCCGGTGTCAAAGACGGCCAGGTTGAGCCTTACTGGATATCCATAAAAGAGCTGATTACGGAGAATACCATTTTGATTAAAAAGGTTCCCTATATTGAGCCGACAGCGCCGAACCCAATGAAAGCCTATTGCGCAGAGTTTTTTAAGAATGGAAAACTCCAGAAAAACAAGATAAAGAACCATCCTAAGTATCCGTATGGCATTTTGAGAGAGGACATGCAGGAATTTATATTAGACAAACTGCAGGCTTTGATAGAACAGAAGCTGATTAAGGGAATCGGGGAAAATGGTACGGAGTATACAGTAATAGCACAGATTCTAAATTTACCAAAAGATATTGTCAGAATGATTCAGAAGTTTGACTTTACAAAGAAGAATCCTAAACTGATATATATAAATACATCAGAAACAGTAATATCACTGGAGGATTCAATACTTACTGCTTTTCTGAATCTGATAGGTTTTGATATTGTATTTTTTGTTCCAACCGGATATCAGAGCATAGAAAAGTACTTTAACAGGAATTTAATGGAAGAACATCAGATAGGGGAATATAAATATGATTTGCAGGTTCCTGACCTGGAACGTCTTTCATTAAGTAATACGCGTCCTACATGGCGTGATAAAATTTTTAAGAGAGGTAATTAGTATGGGACTTGACTTTAGTAAAGCAGCAGCTACAGCAACGCCGGTTACATCTTCTGCACCGGAACCAAAAGATGAATTAATGGTTGTGGAGCAGTATGATATTGTGGCCGACAGGGAACAAATGAATTCCCAGCTTGTCAATTCAGAAGAGGTCGACCAGATTGTCAGTACAATTGAGGTGAATAATCTTGAGACAATTGTCACCTTTGGAGCACAGGCCGCAGAAGAAATTTCCAAGGCATCAGACGTCGTACTAAGCAGTATGAATATGTCACAGTTAGATGAGACCAGTGAGATGCTTAAGACGCTTGCAAAGATTATGGACCAGTTTGATATTGAGGAAATCAGGGACAACCCCGGATTATTTGGAAAACTGTTTAGTAATCTCAAAAAGCAGTTGGACAAGATTCTTGCCAAATACCATACCATGGGTGAAGAGGTTGACAAGATATATGTCCAGCTCAAAGGATATGAGGCTGAAATTAAGCAGTCCAACCGTAAACTTAACATGATGTTTGAGGCAAATGTAAATTGTTATCATGAGCTTGTCAAGTATATTCTGGCCGGCGAACAGGCATGTAAGGAAATTGAGAATTATATAGCGCAGAGACAGCAGGATATGGAGACAACAGGAGACCAGTCAATCCAGTTTGAGCTTACAAGTCTAAATCAGGCACTAATGATGATGGAGCAGCGCACACAGGACTTAAGAACAGCAGAAAATGTTGCCATGCAGTCTATTCCAATGATTAAGACCATGGAATTTAGCAATTATAATCTTGTCAGAAAGATTAATTCTGCATTTATTGTAACTCTTCCGGTATTTAAGCAGGCACTCGCCCAGGCTATCCTTCTTAAGAGACAGAGGATTCAGGCCGAGTCCATGGCAGCCCTTGATAAGAAGACTAACGAGATGCTTATTAAAAATGCACAGAACAGTGTAGAGGTGTCCAAGACAACAGCCAGACTTGCATCAGGCAGTTCCATTCAGATTGAAACGCTTGAAACTACCTGGAGAACAATCACCAGCGGTATTGAGGAGACTAAGAGAATCCAGGAAGATGCCAGAAAGAAACGTATGGATGACCAGGTGAGACTGGAAGCCATCAAGGCAGATTTTGACAAGCAGTATCATATGCCGCCTGCAACAAAGTAAGTTACTTCAAATAACTATAAATCATTCAATTAAAGGAGGATAACACAATGCCAATCAATTTAACAAAAGGACAGAAAGTAGACTTAACAAAGGGAAATCCCGGACTCAAGAATATTATGGTAGGTCTTGGATGGGATGTTAATGCGTTTGATTCAGGTGCTGATTTTGACCTTGATGCAGCAGCATTTATGCTTGGTGCGAATGGAAAATGTCCAACGGACAAGGAATTTGTCTTTTATGGAAATCTGGCACATGCAAGCGGCGCTGTTAAGCATATGGGCGACAACCTTACAGGTGAAGGGGAAGGCGATGATGAGCAGATTCAGATTGATCTCTCAAAGGTTCCTGCAAATGTTGAGAAGATTGCATTTACCGTTACAATTTATGACGCTGAGGCAAGACGTCAGAATTTTGGACAGGTATCCAATGCGTTTATTCGTCTTGTTGATGAGACCAATGGAACAGAGCTGATTCGATATGACTTAGGAGAGGATTTTTCAATAGAGACAGCCGTTGTGGTGGGTGAGTTATATAGAAATAACGGTGAATGGAAGTTCAATGCTATTGGAAGCGGATTCCAGGGTGGTCTTGCAGCACTGTGTGGACATTATGGAATTGATGTAGCGTAGGAGGTGTAAAATATGCCGGTTAGTTTACAGAAAGGGCAGAAGGTAAGTCTTACTAAGGGAAATCCGGGGCTTACCCACGTGGTGGTCGGTATCGGATGGGATGTAAATGCCTATGATACGGGCGGAGATTTTGATTTGGACGCCTCGGCATTCCTGCTTGCCGACACTGGAAAGGTGTCCGACCAGAAGGATTTTGTGTTCTTTGGTAATTTGACACATCCATCGGGAAGCGTACAGCATCTTGGAGATAATCTTACAGGCGCCGGTGACGGAGATGATGAACAGATTAAAATTGATCTCTCAAAGGTTCCTGCAAATATTACCAGGATAGCATTTACGGTGACAATTTACGAGGCAGAGTCCCGTCGCCAGAATTTTGGACAAGTATCCAATGCTTTTGTCCGTATATTTAATGAGGCAACCGGAGAAGAATTGTTGAGATATGACCTCGGTGAGGACTTTTCCATTGAGACTGCGGCTGTGTTTGGAGAACTTTATAAGAATGGTGACGAGTGGAAATTCAATGCCATCGGAAGTGGTTATCAGGGTGGTCTGGCAGCATTATGTAACAATTACGGAGTAGATGTAGAATAGGAGAGCGTTCATGGCTATTAATTTACAAAAGGGTCAAAAAGTAAGTCTCGAAAAGAAATCACCTGCAGGTCTTGGAGAAATCCTTGTCAATCTGAACTGGAATGCAAGACCGGCAAAACAGGGCTTTTTAGCAGGTCTGTTCAGTGGAAATCAGGGAATAGATTTGGATTTGGGTTGTCTCTATGAGTTAAAGGATGGAAGGAAAGGCGCTGTTCAGGCGTTGGGAAATTCCTTTGGTTCGCTGAACCAGCCGCCTTATATATCGCTTGACGGAGATGACAGAACGGGAGCAGCAGCGGCTGGTGAAAACCTTCGGATTAATGGTAACAAAATTGCTGAGATTAAGAGGATTCTCGTTTATACATTTATTTACGAGGGTGTTGCAAACTGGCAGCAGGCAGATGCAGTTGTCACAATAAAGTATCCGGGGGCAGAGGATTTAATTGTAAGGATGGACAGTTATAATTCATCAAATATTATGTGTGGGCTGGCTTTATTTGAGAATCAGAATGACCAGACATTCAGTGTGGAAAAAATAGTACAGTTTTACCAGGGACACGAAGCTTTGGACCAGGCATTTAACTGGGGCATGAGATGGAGAACTGGAAGAAAGTAGGAGGAAGGACATGTCAATCAGTTTACAAAAAGGACAAAAGGTAAGCTTATCTAAAGACAACGCCGGATTAGCAAAGATTATTGTTGGTCTTGGCTGGGATGAAGTAAAACAGTCATCCGGAGGTTTTCTGGGCTCGTTATTTGGTTCTGCACCTCAGGCAATCGACTGTGACGCATCTGCGATTATGTTAAGGAATGGCAGGTTTGTCGATAAGGACGACCTGGTTTATTACGGAAACTTAAATCACAGGTCAGGAACCGTTAATCATCAGGGTGATAATCTTACGGGTGCCGGAGATGGAGATGATGAGCAGATTATAATCGATCTTGCAAGAGTGCCCCAGGAGTACGATAAGATTGTTATCGTTGTAAATATCTATCAGGCAGTTCAGAGAAAACAGCATTTTGGAATGATTCAGAATGCTTTCATCAGACTGGTGGATGCGAGAAATAACAGTGAAATGTGTAAGTACAATTTAACGGAAAACTATTCAGGAATGACAGCAATGATATTTGGAGAAGTGTACAGACATAATGGAGAGTGGAAATTTAGTGCAATTGGTCAGGGAACTACTGACCCCGGTCTGGGTGAACTTACCAGAAGATATACCTAAAATTTAAAATTTCTATCGAGAAGAGAGAGACTATTTCGATAGTTTCTCTCTATTTTTACGACGGAGGAGGTCATTTAATTATAATGAGTATCATTAACAAAGAGGAACTGATGAGAGGGCTTTCCGATTCCCAGGTAAACAAAAGCAAGCAGGATTTTGGAACAAATGAGCTTGCCAAAAAAGAAGCCGAGTCACTCTGGTCAATGTTTATAGGAGCCTTTGATGACATTTGGATTAAAATTTTGTGCGCGGCCCTGGTTTTAAAGATTGTTTTATCTGTACTGGGAGCATTTGTTCCGGCGCTGGCAGGCGGAAATGATGTTGTTGAGATTATCAGTATTATTCTGGCAATCGCTCTGGCAACCGGATTCAGTACATTATCAGAGTATAGAAACAGTTCAAGAAGTGAAGCCCTTCAGGAAGAATATAACAAGACATATGCCAAGGTGATGAGAAACGGCAAGCTGGTAAATATTCTTACCAGTGAAATTGTCAAAGGGGATACGATTCTGATTCAGGCAGGCGATAAGGTTCCTGTAGACGGTGTTCTGTTTGAGGGAAATATTAAAGTTTCACAGGCGGTATTGAATGGCGAATCCAGAGATAATACCAAGACGGCGGCTGTGAACCTGGATGAAGCAGAGTCTACCGATTATGGGTCTTCCTGCAAAGTATTTATGGGTTCTGTCGTTACTTCCGGTGAAGGCTATATGGTTGCAACAGTTATTGGCGATGCCTCTGAGCTTGGCAAAATCAATAAGTCTCTGACGGATGACGACGAGGAGGAGAGAAAGGATACCTCCAGTCTGAAACTGGAAGTTGTGGCGGCAGGTATCGGAAAGCTTGGCGTATCAGCAGCGGCAATAGCCGGTATTCTGCATGTGGGGCTTACTCTGTTTAGGGCAAATGAAGCAATCACGGTGGTATCCGTACTTCTTTTAATTGCGGAGGCTGTTATGCTGATGGCTTCTATTGTTATCATGGCGGTTCCGGAGGGTCTGCCGATGATGAACAGCTTAGTCCAGTCCATGAATACAGAATCCATGTATAAGAAGAGCATTCTGGTAAGCCATAAGGCAGCATTTTCAAATTCTGCATACATGAATATTCTGTTTAGTGATAAGACAGGCACCATAACCCAGGGAAATCTGTCTCTTGTTGAGTTTATTACAGGTGAAGGCAAGATTGTAGACAATATCAGGCATCGTGAATTTATTGAAGCAATAACCCTTAATAATCTGGCAAAGGTATCGGAAGGAAAGCCTATCGGCAGTAATAATATGGATAGGGCGCTTTTGGCTTATGCGTTGAATAACGGATATGATGCTTCCAAAAACAGTTCGGATAAAATAGAAAGTATCAGTGGATTTGATTCCGAGAAGAAATGCGCGACGACAACTTTGAAAAAAGGACTGGTATACTGGAAAGGTGCAACAGAAAATATTATTAACCAGATAACACATTACATGCTTCCTGACGGAGAAGAAAAAGAGTTTACAGAAGCGGATAAGAAGGCAGTAGAAGAGCAGATGCTTGCCCAGGCCGCAAGAACAATGAAACTGTTATCTGTTGCAAAGCTTGTAGATGGGAAAACGGTTCTGATGGCAGTTCTCTGCCTGAGAGATAATGTCAGAACGGATGCTGTTGAGACGGTGGAAATTCTTAACAGTGCAGGAATCCAGGTTGTAATGGTAACAGGGGATGCAGAAGAAACCGCTGTTGCGATTGCAAAAGAGGCAGGTATTTTAAAAGATGAAAAAACAGATGTTGTTCTTACACATGAGCAGTTGGAGGAGATGTCTGATGAAGAACTGAAAAAGAAGCTTCCCTATTTGAAGGTGGTAAGCAGGGCGAAGCCTCTGGATAAGAAGAGACTGGTTTCCATTTCACAGCAATTGGATAATGTCTGTGGCATGACCGGAGATGGCGTGAATGATGCGCCCGCCCTTAAGCAGGCTGATATCGGTTTTGCAATGGGAGACGGTACTGCTGTTGCCCAGGAGGCGGGAGATGTTGTTATTCTTAATAACAGTCTGACCTCTATTAAAGACTGTGTTCTGAACAGCAGGACAATGGCAAAATCCGTAGGTAAATTCCTTATTTTCCAGTTGACCGTTAATATCAGTACGCTGTTAATGAATATTATCGCGCCTGTTCTTGGATGGACGGAACCGTTTTCCATTGTCCAGATTTTATGGATAAACCTTATTATGGACACTCTGGCAGCAATGGCCTTTGGCGGAGAACCTATTCTTGACAGATACATGAAGGATAAGCCGGCGCTCAGAACAGATAATATTTTGACAACCTACATTAAATCTGCAATCGGAACAAGCTCCATATTTATTACACTGGGTTCGATTCTGATTCTGGAGAATATTGGCGGTATTACAGACTTTGTTACACCTGCAGGCTGTGCGGACACGGAACTGTATAAGAAAACCTTTATGTTTGCATTTTTTATCTATTCCATCATTTTTAACAGTATGAATACAAGGTCAGAAAGATTCAATTTGTTTGAGCATATCAGC
>CAZRZM010000110.1:0-11143 GCA_964604575.1 uncultured Acetatifactor sp. | reverse complement strand
GAGCAGAGGACTGAAAATCCTCGTGTCACTGGTTCGATTCCGGTTCTGGGCACTGCGCGGGTGTAGTTCAATGGTAGAACACCAGCCTTCCAAGCTGGATACGTGGGTTCGATTCCCATCACCCGCTTTGTCGCAAGACAAGAATTATTAATTTCATACCTTCAAATATAGGTGCATACCTATATTGTATATGCGCGAGTGGCTCAGCGGTGGAGCACCTCCTTGCCAAGGAGGGGGTCGCGGGTTCGATCCCCGTCTCGCGCTCTCAGGAAAGCCCATAACACCATCATTATATATGATGGTGTTTTTGCGTTGTAAAAAAGCAGGCTCCTGACAGAATACCTTATGCTATTCCTGCATGTTCTTTCAGACGTCTGACATCGTTTTCGAGAATGTTCAGACGTAAAGCCATCATTTCCTTTTCCCTATCGGCCTTTAAAGCTTCATCCAGTTTCCTTGAAAGGTCCAGATGTGCTTCTGCCACACGTCTGATATTTCTGTTTGTCTCATTTTCAAGGGTAAGGCGGATGTCCCTGATATCCGTCTTCATACCGTCCATGTCTGATTTCATACCGCCAATGTCTGACTTCATGGCTTTCACTTCCGATTCCAGTCTGTCAAATCTTTTGTCCATGCTGTCCAGTTTTTCCAGTATCAGTTTTGTCTCTTCTGTCATAAACCGCACCTCTCTTTTCTCCATTATAGCAGTCCTCAGTTACCTTTACAACCGCATTTTTTGCAGCCATATAAAAAATCTGCATACCTTATGGCGCGGTATTAATTTTTCCCAGGTGCTTCAGGAGGCCCTCATACAAAAGCTTGCAAATTTATAAGGGGCAGAATGCCTGCCCCTTAATATCTTCTAATTTCTTTTTCCAATTTTAATAATCTGTACAATCACGGAACTCAACACAATATTTACAATCATTTCGATGATAAAATTCACACCCACCAGTGCCAGAATCATATATGCCCCTGCGGAGCTGTATCCGGCGGCAGCAGACCATTCATTAATGGTTTTCATAAAGAACAGCAGACAGCCCAAAAGAAAAACTCCCGTATTGGTACATGGGCAGAGAATTGCGGCGGCAATCACAGCCAGCACCCGGTTCTTTTTCTCCAGCAGATTGTAAACCACACCTGCAACCAGACCACAGAGGATTCCCTTGGCAAGAACTGTAATAATAGTGCCGGGAACGCTGATAGCCATGAAAGCGCCGGCATCGGTGAAAAGCACGATGACGCCGAACACCAGACCGAGCCATGCGCCTGCTTTGTAACCGTAAAGAGCGGCTCCCACAACAATGGGAACCAGAACCAGAGAGATATTAAACAGTCCGGTGGGGCGGATAGCGATGGCAAGTAACTGCAGGACAATGGTTACTGCAGTGAGAAGTCCCAGCCCCGTGATTTTTTTCGTAGATTCGTTCATAATTTGTTTCCTCCTTGTGTTATCATTCTTCCAATATTTGCGGACAAAAACCGTTTCCAGACACTTCCAGGCTTGCGAAAGCAGGCATAATATCCGCGGAAGATACAATACGCGATTATAGTATCATTAGAAAAGGAAAACCGCAAGTATCTTAGGAGAAAATCTTTTAGTCGAGTTAACGATTACTTCACGTGTGTCTTACCTCTGTCCCATACTTTGCAGGGCTGGGCTTTGGCAGTGGAGCAGCGGAACAGCAGGCGTTTTAAGGCGCTTCCGTTAAAAGGGAAGAGAGGCCAGAGATAGCTCATTCCGCCAAAGGTGGGGGTTGTCGCCACTGACAGTAATATCAGAAGAATACCTGCCATAAAACCGTAGATGCCCCACAGCGCAGTGGTGAACAGCAGAAAAATACGGTAAATGCGGAGTCCTTCGCTAAATTCAATACTGGAAACAGAAAGGGAGGAGAGCAGCGTAATGGCGCCGTAAAAAAATACCTCCGGGGTTGCCCAGTTTAAACTGACAGCAATGTCACCTATAATCAGACCGCCCACAATAGACAATGCACCGGAAAATCTGCTGGAGCTGATAGCCGCAGAATATTTAAAAAGGTCTAAAATAAATTCTACGGCCAGCACATAGAATATAATACGTTCCGGTGTCATCTGCGGGTCGCTCAGCAGATTCCATCGGGCAGACAAATCCGGAAAATAGGCAGTAAGCAGGAGAAACAGTGGCAGTAACAGCAGGCTTACCGGAATGCAGAAGAACCGAATCAGGCGAAAGTAGCCGCCAACTACCGGGCTTTTGTAGTAATCCTCCGGGCTTTGTGTAAACTGGAAAATAGTTCCCGGCAGAATCAGCACCAGCGGGGAGTTATCTACTATCAGAAGAATATGTCCCTCCAGCAGGTAACTGCATGCCACATCGGGACGCTCTGTAATCTGTAAGGATGGCAGGGGGTTCCACCAGTGTTTGGCAACCAGCAGTTCTTCCAGACTTTTGGTGCCCATGGTAAGAGAAGTGACGGAGAGGCTGTTCAGGGTATTGGTCAGCGTCTGCAATAAATCTTCATTTACTTTGTCTGCCAGATATGCCACAGCGACGTCTGTGCGGCTCTCTGTCCCCACATTGTGAATGGCGAAAGTCAGTTGGGCAGAACGTACCCGTCTGCGAATCAGATTGGCATTGAACAGCATGGTTTCCACAAAGCCATCTCTGGCGCCTCTGGTGACACGCTCTGCATCCGGCTCTGCCACGCCACGGGTGGGGTAGGTACGCACATCCAGTAAAATTGCCTGATTAAAACCGTCAATAAAAAGTACGGAAGGTCCGCTCAATACATTGCGAATAATTTCATCCCAGGAAGAGGTAAGGGAGGTTTGGGCATAACCGATTTTTGCATTCATGTAGCGTTCAATTTCGAGAATCTGTTCATTCATGGTGTAGAGCGGATACTGTAAATCCGCAAAAATCTGCTGTAGGATTTCCGTTTTACAGAAACCATTGACACCAAGCCAGAAAGCAGAAGTTTCACCCAGATAAAGATTCCTTGTCACAAGGTCAAAACTGGTGTCAATGGGAAGAAGGCTTTTCAGAACCGTAATGTTTTTTTCCAAAGAAGAATATAATTGTGTCTCCATAGTCAGGGATTTCCTTTTTCTTTTTTGTTTTTATTTTGTAAGAGCATTGACTTTAGTATGTGTAGAAAAGCCTTTTTCATTACAAAATAAATAAGGACATACCCAGACAGATAAGCAGTATTCCCGATATCACGTCTGCCATGGATTCTGTCAGCGTAAATAATTTCAATTCACCCATTCTATTTCCCAATGTCATAAATATAATAGAAAAGAAAAAGATGGAAATCATAGTGGGCGCCAGGAGCAGCCCCGACATGCCTGTGCCGAAGCCGATGCCGATATTATTTACAGAGAGCATGATGCCCAGCATAACAACTTCCATAAAAGAAGGTGACATAGGATTAGGCGACGTGTCTTCGGACGCCATATGGGTGGAGCATTGCCTTTTTTGGTACAAGTATTTTATCAGGTAGTAGCAGCCGAATAAAATCAGCAGTACACTGCCTGCGTATGACACAATCGGAGTGGGCAAAAACGGTTCCAGAAGGTTGCCCAGCGCCATGGAGAGAAAGCTTCCGCAAAGAGTAATAAAACCAATCAGAAAATTCTGCCAGAAGGGTATATGGATTCGCCGGATTCCATAGGAAAAACCAATCAGCAGGGTATCCAGACTGGCTGAAATTCCAAACAGCAGGGAGGATAAAATCTGCATACTAAAACTCCCAATGTCTTTTCTCTTTACTATATTCCCAATTTCAAAGAAGCGTGATATGATTAGAAATAAGCCCTTAAATAAAAAAGAGAGATTATACTATGACAATTCAGAAGATAAAAGAGTTTGTAAAAAAAGAAATTGTGCTGTGCCTTGCATGGGTGCTGGCGATTATTTCCATGTTTCTGGTGCACCCTGACAAGGGCTATTTGGACTATATGGATTACCGTACGCTGGCGGTACTGTTTAGTCTCATGGGCGTTATGGCAGGGCTTAAGAAAGCAGGGCTGTTTCAATGGATTGCCGAGGCACTGCTTTTGCGTGTCCACAGCAAGAGGGCGTTAATTGGGATTCTGGTTTTGATGTGCTTTTTTTTCAGTATGCTGATTACCAATGATGTGGCACTGATTACTTTTGTCCCCTTTACCTTTATTGTGCTGCAACTGCTGGATACAAAAGAGCGGGAGAAGCTTCTGGTGCCCATTGTGGTTATGCAGACCATGGCTGCAAACCTGGGCAGTATGCTGACGCCTATCGGGAATCCGCATAATCTGTATTTATACAGTTGGGCTGATTATTCCTTTGGGAATTTCCTGATGACAATGCTTCCCTATACAGGATTTTCTCTGCTTCTGATTATTGTATGGCTGTTTTTTCAGGGTGGAGGCAATAAAACAAAGATGGAAATTTCTTTCCGGGAAAAAATAGATATAAAAGCAGAGCGAAAAAAGTTGACAGTGTATCTGCTTTTATTTGTATTATGTCTGCTTACAGTAGTTCATGTGGTGCCCTATCAGATTACGCTGGGTGTCCTGATTGTGGTATTGCTTGTTATGGACAGGAAGTTATTGGGTAAAATAGATTATTATCTGCTCCTTACTTTTGTAGGATTTTTTATATTTATTGGAAATCTGGGAAGGATTCCACAGGTCAGCTTATTGCTTCAGCATATTGTTGAGGGTAATGAAGTGGTCACCGCTGTGCTTACCAGCCAGGTTATCAGCAATGTACCCACCGCCATACTGCTTTCCGGTTTTACGGATAATTACCACGAGCTTCTGGTGGGAACCAATATTGGTGGTCTGGGTTCTATTATTGCCTCCATGGCAAGCCTGATTTCCTTTAAATATATTGTACATGAGGATGGCAGTAAAAAGGGAAGATATCTGTTGTATTACACCAGCATGAATCTTCTGTTTCTGGCAGCGCTTTTGCTGCTGTGGATAGTGATACGATAAAAATATGTGCCCGTACGCTGTCCGGCAATTAATTTGTTATGCGCCAGGAACAGTGATGGCATGATAGAGAGAAGGAAAAAAGATGAACGAAATGAAAATTATCGGCGAAGAAGCATATATGGCAGCAAGAGAAATTCTTGAGGTGGCAAAGCTCAGGGAAGGAGACCTTTTTGTAGTGGGCTGTTCCACCAGCGAGGTAGGGGGCGCAGGAATTGGTACTTTCTCCAGTCCTGAACTTGCAGAAATGGTTTTCGGAGGAATTTACCAGGCTACCCAGGAAGCGGGGGTGTATCTGGTGGCACAGTGCTGTGAGCATTTGAACCGCGCATTGATATTGGAACAGGCGGCAGCAGACAGATATGGATATGAGACAGTAAATGTGGTTCCGCAGCCTAAGGCAGGAGGTTCCTTTGCAACAGCAGCATACAAAGCCTTTGAACATCCTGCTGCGGTAGAGCATGTCCGTGCTCATGCGGGCATGGATATCGGGGATACGCTGGTAGGAATGCACTTAAAGGATGTTGCGGTGCCTGTGCGCATCCGCACGAAACAAATTGGGGATGCCCATATTGTGTGTGCCCGCACCAGACCTAAATTCATTGGTGGTGACAGGGCGCATTATGATGAAGAACTGCTGTAAGCATTCTCAATCAGTTTCATAATAGTAGTGATAGGGTCTAACTGTCCGCTGTTATTCATGGAGTCCATGAAGCTTTGTCTGGTAAAATAAAGCTCATGGACTTTGTCTACCAGCAAATCTGTGGTTAAATCGTCCTCCTGCAGTACAATGGAAAAACCCTGGGACTCAAAAGAACGGGCATTTAATATCTGGTCGCCGCGGCTGCTGGAGGCAGGCAGCGGAATCAGGATATTTGGCTTTTTCAGTGCCAGAAGCTCGCAGATAGCGTTGGCGCCGGCGCGGGATATCACAAGGTCTGCCATGGCAAACAAGTCTTTTAATTCATTTTTGATATATTCAAACTGTTTATATCCGGGGGTATTTAGGAGCAGGTTATCAATTTTATCTTTTCCACACAGATGAACTACCTGAAAATCCTCCAGAAGCCGGGGCAGGGCATCACGCACTGCCTTATTTACGTTGGCAGCGCCAAGACTTCCGCCGATAACCATAATAGTGGGTTTGTTTGCAGTAAATCCACACATATCAAGACCTGCTACTTTGTTACCTTTGGATAACTCCGCACGAATGGGGGAACCGGTGAGCACTGCCTTTTCCTCCGGCAGTAATTTAAGTGTTTCCGGGAAGTTACAGCATATTTTGTCTGCCACAGAAGTACAGAGCCTGTTGGCAAGTCCCGGCGTCATATCCGATTCATGAATGATGCAGGGAATGTGTAAGGATGCCGCAGCGCGTACTACGGGTACGCTGACAAATCCGCCTTTAGAAAAGACCACATCCGGTCTGTAATCTTTTAAAAATTTCTTTGCCTCTGAAAAGCCTTTGATGACACGGAAAGGGTCTGTAAAATTTTTGATATCCAGATAACGGCGGAATTTGCCGGTGGATATGCCTACATAGGGAATATCAAAATCCGAAATCAGACGTTTTTCAATTCCGTCATATGAGCCCATATAAGTGATTTCGTAGCCTGCCTGTTTTAAAGATGGAAGCAGTGCAATATTAGGGGTTACATGACCTGCTGTACCACCTCCGGTTAATACAATTTTTTTCATAATAGAGAGGTCCTTTCTATATCATGCTTTCCAGTGCGTGTGCCAGTTGGTCGGGGCAGGAGGTGGGTTTCATTCCGCAGCGGATTCCCTTTAGTTTCCCGATTGCCTCCTCAGGGGTCATTCCCCGGACCAGGGCACTGATTCCCTGCAGGTTGCCGTTACAGCCTCCGGTAAATGTCACGGAGTCAATCACACCATCTTTTAATTCAATGTCAATGAATTTGGAACATGTTCCCTGTGTCTGGTATCTCATAATACATTATCCTGCCTTTCCCGTTTTCAACTCGCTAAGAATATTTCTATGTAATCTTAATTTATTAATATTTTATAAAAAAATATTATAACAGATTCTTTTTTATTCTGCAATTATTCTGTAATTTTTCAGAAATGCTGTTTTGCATGTCATTTTTGTCGATTTTTGACGCAAACTGTCGACGAAAAAATATACAAAAAATGTCATGAATGCGTTATACTGGACTTATGGAATACAAAATTTATACATACAAATTGGAAATTGTGAAATTCTTCAAAGAAAAAAAGGAGTTATGTCATGTTTGAAATTTTTATGGAAGAAAAGGTAGTTAGTATTTTTATGTTATTCTTTTTGGGCATGAGTATTTTCCTGCGGGTATTACTTGGTCTGTTATATCAGAATATGATTCATGAGACGGATAATATGTCTGCAACAAACAATAAACTGTTAAAACAATGTAAATTAAAATTTGCAAACTGTTACCAGCTCAATAACGGGGTGTCAAACATTCCTATTTTTGTGGACAAGTTTCTAAATCATCTGGCGCTGGGTCCTTTTTCTTTTGAAACCATATACCACTTGTCGGGACAGAGTATGCTGTTGTCAGTGGTATCTGCAGGGGTCGGTATCTGCCGTTGTATTTTTGGCGGCAGAATGCTGGGAGAAATTCTTCCATTTTATATTGTAAGCTTTATGGGATTATATCTGTACTTTTCCATTTCTACTATTGTGGATATCAAAAGTAAAAAAAGAGTGCTTAAGGTGAATCTGGTGGATTATCTGGAAAATCATCTTTCCGCAAGGATTCATGTGACGGAAGATGATATGGAAATGCTGTATGGACAGGCAGTGGGAGGGTCTGGAAGAAATCTGCGTATTGCGGACAGAAACAGAACAAAAGGTAAGCGTGTGGTGGAACTGATGCCCATAGATGCACCCTTGTCAGGCAGGCAGAACAGAAGGCTTCGTGCGGTGGAAAGAGAAGAATTTGAAGAAGATGAGGAGCTGGGAGAAGACTTTGGCGGCAGCGATATGATGGGACAGGCATATGACAAACAAGGACAGACATATGACAAACAGTCAAGTGCTGTGACGGAAGAAGAACTGGAGATGCTTTTGAAAGAATTTTTTGCCACATAATAAATAAAATTTGTGAAATATGCAAATTATACTCTTGAATTTGACATATATCTTTGCTACACTAATGTACGGATAGTGGTTTTTTAGCCGCAGTGGCGGCAGATTGTGAGGAGATTATGAGCAAGCAGGTACAATTTGATTATTCTAAAACAAGTGCTTTCATTTCTGACGAAGAAATTAATAACATGAAAAAGCAGACACTGGCTGCAAAAGAGGAACTGGTGAACAGGACGGGTGCAGGCAATGATTTTTTGGGCTGGATTGACCTTCCTGTAAATTATGACAAAGAAGAGTTCGTAAGAATCAAAAAGGCAGCAGAGAAGATTCAGGGTGATTCCGAGGTACTTCTGGTAATCGGTATCGGCGGTTCCTATCTGGGTGCAAGGGCTGCCATCGAGTTTTTGAGACACAGTTTTTATAATGTACTGGATAAATCCGTTCGCAGGACACCGGAGATTTACTTCTGCGGTAATTCTATCAGCTCCACCTATTTGAAGCATCTGATGGATGTGGTGGGCGACAGGGATTTTTCCATTAATATGATTTCTAAATCCGGCACCACGACGGAACCGGCAATTGCTTTCCGCGTATTTAAAGAGAAGTTGGAAGCAAAATACGGCAAGGCTGAGGCGGCTAAAAGAATTTATGCCACTACAGACAAGGCAAAAGGAAGTCTGAAACATCTGGCGGACGAGGAAGGCTATGAGACTTTTGTAGTGCCTGATGATGTGGGAGGACGTTTTTCTGTATTGACCGCAGTGGGACTTCTTCCTATTGCAGTCAGCGGTGCAGATATTGATAAATTGATGGAAGGTGCAGCCAGCGGACGTAAACGTGCACTGGAGAATGATTTTGAGGATAACGATGCACTGCTGTATGCTGCACTGCGGAATATTCTGCTCCGTAAGGGCAAGAGCGTGGAACTGCTTGCAAATTATGAGCCTTCGGTTCATTATATAAACGAGTGGTGGAAACAGCTTTTTGGTGAGAGTGAAGGCAAGGACCAGAAAGGTCTGTTCCCTGCAAGTGTGGATTTGACAACAGATTTGCATTCCATGGGTCAGTTTATTCAGGACGGCTCCCGCATTATGTTTGAGACGGTTATCAATATTGAGGAGTCCAGAGAAGAGATTATTATCGGTGAGGAGCCGGTTGATTTGGACGGTTTGAATTACCTTGCTGGTAAGAGTGTGGATTTTGTAAATAAAAGTGCCATGAACGGTACTGTTTTGGCGCATACTGACGGACTGGTGCCTAATTTTATGGTTAATGTACCGGAAGTAAATGAGTTCTATCTGGGCGAGCTGTTTTACTTCTTTGAGTTTGCATGTGGTGTCAGCGGAAAGCTGCTGGGCGTGAATCCGTTTAACCAGCCTGGTGTTGAGAGTTACAAGAAAAATATGTTTGCTCTGCTTGGAAAGCCCGGATATGAGGCTCAGAGAGAAGAACTGATGAAGAGATTATAAAAGGCGAAAAATTCTAAGACGCTGATAGAAACAAAAGCCTGCAGGAGGGAACTTCTGCAGGCTTTTGTAAAGCGCAGAAAAGAGGAAGGCATGAATATTGTTTTGTTGGAGAGAAACAGCGCAGGCACTGATATTGGGGTGGATTGCTTTGAAAAACTGGGGAAAGTTACTTACTATCCCAATACAGTGACAGTGGAGGAAGTTCGTGGGCGGATTCAGGATGCGGATATTATTGTCTGCAACAAAGCGCCCATGCGGGAGGAAACACTAAAAGATGCACCCCATGTGAAGCTGATTTGCGAGCTTGCCACGGGATATGATAACTGTGACCTTGCTTATTGCAAATCCAGAGGAATCAAAGTAACG
Source organism: uncultured Acetatifactor sp. (assembly GCA_964604575.1). Lineage (GTDB taxonomy): Bacteria > Bacillota > Clostridia > Lachnospirales > Lachnospiraceae > Acetatifactor. The sequence continues at coordinate 1,261 of CAZRZM010000110.1, read as the reverse complement.
AATGTGGTGGATTATTCTACGGATATGGTGGCACAGCACACGTTTACTCTGGCACTGGCATTAAGTCAGAAACTGGCCCATTATGACAACTATGTCAAGTCCGGCGCTTATAGTGCCCAGGACAGATTTTCCAATTTTGACGTTCCTTTTTATGAGCTGAGCGGTAAAACATGGGGAATTGTGGGAATGGGCAATATCGGGCGCCGTGTGGCAGCACTTGCCACAGCATTTGGATGCAGGGTTATCTTCCACTCCATCACCGGGAAAAGTACCTGCATGGAATATCATCAGGTGGATAAGAATACACTGCTGCGAGAGAGCGATTTTCTCTCTCTGCACTGTCCTTTGAGTGAGCTGTCCCGCAGTTTTATTGACAGGGAGGCACTTTCCAAAATGAAAAAGATGGCGGTACTCATCAATGTTGCCAGGGGAGCGGTGGTGGATAATACTGCATTATATGATGCCTTGTGTGCGGAAGAAATTCAGGCGGCAGGTTTGGATGTTCTGGAAAAAGAGCCCTTGGAGTTATCCAATCCCTTAAGCCGGATAAAAGACAGCAATCGCCTGATTATCACGCCTCATCTTGCCTGGGCAAGCGTGGAGGCGCGCACCAGATGTGTGGAGGGAGTGTACAAAAACATAGAAGCGTTCCTGCGGGGAGAGGACAGAAATGTGGTAAACCCCTGAGAAATAATGGAAGTTTTGTGTTGACAGACACGGATTTATTATGGTACTGTCATTGTGTAAATAGGGGGCAAACTTGAAGAAATTCAGGGACGCAAAGCTGGAAGTCTAAGGTAATATGGGGAAGTTCTACAAGTATTCTATATTATTATGATAGTTCGGTTGCAATGTTTTCATTGCAGCCGTTTTTTGTGTTTTTACAGACCGTGCGGTAAGTCCTCTATTTGGAAACTATAAAAAATAGTAGAATTTTTCTCTCCCGTACAAGCTGATTTTAGGTCGGTTGAGGAATTGAGAAACGCCGGGAAGCCGCATAAACACTATGTTTTTTCTCGCGCTCGGCGTTCTTTTTATTCCCTGTTTTATGGGCGAATGGTGCCCAAATGGTACCCAAATCCCACGCGGGGATATAAAGGGCTATAAAAAGCAGTAAAGAGATATGCCCGTTAAAGCTCTAAATCGCTGCTTTTTTTCTTTGCCTTGTCCTTTGTCTTTTTCGGCTCGGCTTTCTCTGCTTTCGGTGGCTCGGTTTTCCCTACCGCGTCATGGTATGCGTCAAGGACTTCTTTCTTCCGTT
>CAZRZM010000109.1:0-11184 GCA_964604575.1 uncultured Acetatifactor sp. | reverse complement strand
AATACCCCTCTGATGTGGTTGTTTGCGTTGACAGAATGGAGAGTTTTGAACATTCATCTTTTTCTGCTAAACATGAAATCGAAAATCGCTATGGGGTAAAAATTCACCCTATCATAAATGCTGATGATATTATCAAAGCGATTGAAAGCGGTGTCATTACTGCAGGCGAGTATTCTGAAAAATTAAAAGCTTATATGAAACGTTATAAGGGAGAGTAAGACATGAACATTGTTGATCGATTGGTCGAAAATACGCTCAAAACGAAAAATCCATCTGTAATTGGTCTTGACCCGGATATTAGAAAAATCCCTGCGTGTTACAAAGTGAGTGGGATAGACAAACACCCTTTTGAAGCAGTCGCAGAGGTAATATACGAATTTAACCGTGATATTATTGACACCATTGCAGAGCTTGTACCTGCTGTAAAACCGCAAATGGCATTTTATGAAAAATACGGTTCTTTCGGCGTGGCTGCTTTTGAAAAAACGGTTGCCTACGCAAAAACCAAAGGACTTGTTGTTGTCGAGGATGCAAAGCGAAATGATATAGGAAATACAGCACAAGCATATGCAGATGGGCATCTTGGGGTTGTGGAACTGCTTGACGGTTCTCCCATCCCATCTATTGATGCAGACTTTTTAACTGTCACCCCATTCTTGGGGAGCGAAAGTCTCAAGCCGTTTGTCAATGTATGTATCAATCATAACAAAGGAATTTTTGTGTTAGTAAAAACATCCAATACAAGCTCCGGCGAAATTCAAGATGTGGTCACATCGGATGGCATGACAATCAGCCAAAGCATCGCAAAGTATGTATCCGAGAACGCTGATCGTTTCATCGGTAAATACGGATATTCTTCTATCGGAGCTGTTGTTGGTGCAACATATCCCGAAGAAGCAGTCGATTTGAGAAAACTAATGCCTAAGAGTTATTTTCTCGTTCCCGGATATGGGGCACAGGGTGGTGGGGCAAAAGATATTCTGCCATGCTTCAATCCCGATGGACTTGGGGCGATTGTTAATTCGTCAAGAGGTATTCTTTATGCTCATATGACAGACGGGGAAAGAGAACATTGTTCCCGTCAAGCCTATTTGTCAAGTGTGAGGTCGGCTACTATAGAAATGCAAAAAGATATTTATTCTATCTTAAAGCATGAGTACAAGCAGATGACATACTAATTTTCATGCGAGGATTTGATATGAAGCTGATTATTACTGATTTGGATAATACGCTTTTGCTTGGACCTATGTATCACCTCTATACCGATGAGGATAGAACTGGAGAAAAGAGATTTGATAATGAATATGGAGGAACTGCTGCAGAATATCAGTAATCTGGAGGTACAGCTTGCCGGAAATCATTTATACTTGCATAATCACGAATATTACTTTTTTATCCGGGTTCTTATCCCTCCATCCAAGCAAAGCCTGTTCTTCTTTTTTAACCGCTCAAATTCTTTGATGCGATATAATTTGAATTTAGTCCCACCAGCAATAATAAATAAAATAATCATCATTAAATAGCTTTGTACTTGGAATTAGTTCACCATTACTGCCAATAAGAAAAGTTGGTTGCGAAAAATCAGTTTCTTCACCAATATCGCTTGGAAATATATCTTGTGGCTCATTAAAAATTTGTTTTATCTCATAAAGTGATAATTTGCTGAAAATAATCAGGGTGTCTGCACAAATACACTGCTCATTATTATCTTCTTCCAATCCATAGACTTGTACAAAAATTTTTGCAGTTCCATCTGCGTTAAGCAAATTTTCAATCAGGGTAATGTACCCTTGTTTGCCATCAAGGCGTTCACATGAGAAATCTGTAAAATCATCTGTTGGGTCTAAGAAATCCTTATATGAGAACCAATAATTATTTGTATAGTTCCTATTCATTTTATCAACCTTCAGCAAGGTTAAAATAGTGCTTTTTTGTTGATTATCCATGCTGTTTCTCCCTTAAAATCCCTAGTTATCAGTGTTATTATACAGTAGGTACACCATTCTGAAAAGGGAGAACTCATCTAATATTGATGCGTGAACTGTTACCGCAGATTAAAAGAACGGTGTCTGCCGTTCTTTTCTTTTTGGTTCATATGTGCTATACTTGTTCAAGATATCTATGATGCTTATGGTATCTAATGTATCAATGATATCCATGGTATCTGTGACAGCTTTGATATCTTTGAAATAGTGAGGATGGAATAAAATGAATATAATAATCGTAGGTTGTGGCAAGGTTGGCTACACGCTGGTGGAACAGTTAAACGGTGAAAACCACAATATTGTGGTGATTGATGAGAGGGAGGAAAAAGTAAACTCCATCACAGAGCAACTGGACGCTATGGGTGTTGTGGGAAACGGCGTCAGTTACCAGACGCTGCTGGAAGCAGGAATTGGCAGTGCGGATTTGCTGATTGCAGTCACAGGTTCGGACGAACAGAATCTGTTATGCTGTGTCATTGCCCGTAAGAAGGGTAAATGTAAGACCATAGCGCGGGTGAGGAATCCTATTTATAACAAAGAGATTGGATTTTTGAGAGATGAGCTGGGACTGGCAATGATTATCAATCCTGAGTTTACCTCTGCAACGGAAATTGCCCGTATTTTCCAGTTCCCTTCCGCTGTAAAAGTAGATTCCTTTGCGAAAGGAAGAATTGAGCTGCTGCATTTCAGGGTGACAAAAGACTGTCTTTTAAATAACTACGAACTGATTCATGTGCGCACCACCTTGAAATGTGATGTGCTGGTGTGCATGGTTACGAGGGAGGAGGAAGTTCTGATTCCCAAAGGTGATTTTGTATTCCGGGAGGGGGATGTGGTTGCCATTGTGGCGACACCCACGAAAGCAAATGACTTTTTCCGAAAAATCGGCGTCGGTGTGGGAAAAGTACATACAGCCATGATTGTAGGGGGCGGCACCATCGCCTATTATCTGGCACAGAGACTTCTGTCGGTGGGAATACGGACCAAAATCATTGAGCGGGATGTGGAGCGGTGCGGGCAGCTCAGCGAACTGTTGCCCAAGGCAACCGTTATCTGCGGTGATGTCACCGACCAGCACCTTTTATTGCAGGAGGGACTGGATACGGTGGATGGTTTCGCGGCGCTCACCGGACTGGACGAGGAAAATATTCTTTTATCGTTACATGCAAAACGTTCTTCCCATGCGAAAATTGTAACAAAAATCAACCGTATTAATTTTACAGGAGTATTGAATGATATCAGGCTGGACAGTATCACTTATCCAAGACTGTCAACGGCGGATATGATTATAAAATATGCGCGTTCCATGAACGAATCCCTTAACAGTAATGTGGAGAATCTCTACAAGCTGGAGGACGGACGGGCGGAGGCGCTGGAGTTTTATATTAAGGAGGCGTCCAAAGTAACGGATGTTCCTCTGGAAAAACTGAAGATTCGTAAGAACCTCTTAATTTGTTCCATTCTCCGCAGGGGGCAGGCAATTATCCCCGGAGGCCAGGACATGCTGCAGGTGGGGGATTCTGTAATTGTGGTGCTGACACATGCCAGACTCAACGATATCAAGGATATTCTGGAGGACTAACAAATGAATTTTGGAATGGTTCGTTATATTATAGGATGGATATTGCAGTTTGAGGCAGTTTTTCTGTTACTGCCCGGAATGGTGGGAATTGCGTACCAGGAGCTTTATGCAGCGCTGGTGTTCTTTCTAATGGCACTGGTCTGCGTCATTATCGGATATCTGTTGCGGCGGTGGAAACCCGCCAATTTTGAACTTTATACCAGAGAAGGGTTTGTGTCTGTGGCTTTGAGCTGGCTGGTAATGAGTATTTTCGGGGCTGTTCCCTTTGTGGCAACAGGAGATATTCCTTCCTATGTGGACGCTCTGTTTGAGACGATTTCAGGATTTACAACTACAGGCGCCAGTGTTCTGCCCCAGGTGGAGGGAATGACCTATTCCTGCCTGTTCTGGAGAAGCTTCACGCACTGGATTGGGGGGATGGGAGTTTTTGTGTTTATTATGGCGATTCTTCCGCTGATGGGCGGCTCCACAATCAATCTGATGCGTGCAGAAAGCCCCGGCCCTTCGGTGAGCAAGCTGGTGCCCAGAGTCAAGGATACTGCCAGAATATTATATGGGCTGTATTTTGGAATCAGTATGCTGGAGGTCATTGTGCTTTGTCTGTGCGGGATGCCTCTTTTTGATTCCCTTACGACCACCTTCGGCACGGTGGGAACAGGAGGTTTTGGCATCAAAAATGACAGCCTTACCGGCTATTCCCCGGTGATTCAGGATGTAGTGACTCTGTTTATGGTTTTGAGCGGTGTGAATTATGTAGTCTATTTCTGTATCCTTAAAAAGAAGTTTAAGGACATTTTTTCTATTGAAGAAGTCCGCTGGTATTTTTTGATTATACTGGCGAGTGTGGGGCTGATTGTGTGGAATATCCGTCCGCTTTATACATCCATGGAGGAGACAGTGCGCCACGCATTTTTCCAGGTGGGCTCCATTATCACAACAACGGGATTTTCAACGGTGGATTTTAATAAGTGGCCGGAGTTTTCCAAAACCATACTGGTGATTTTGATGTTTGTGGGTGCCTGTGCGGGAAGTACGGGTGGAGGAATCAAGGTATCCCATCTTGTGATTTTGACAAAAGCGGTAAAAAAAGAAATATCCATGATGATTCATCCGCGTATGGTGAAAAAAATCAAAATGGATGGGCGTAATCTCCCCCATGAGACCCTGCGCTCCACTAATGTTTTCATATTTATTTATTGTCTGGTACTGTTTGGCTCGGTATTTCTGATTGCCCTGAATGAGTATGATTTTACCACCAATCTGACGGCAGTGGTGGCGACTTTGAACAATATCGGACCAGGGCTGGAGCTGGTCGGGCCCACACAGAATTTCTCTATTTTTAACAATTTTTCAAAATTTGTCTTAATGTTTGATATGCTGGCAGGAAGACTGGAATTACTTCCCATGCTGATTATTCTTTCACCGTCCTGCTGGAAAAAGTATTAAGAAGTATTGCTGGTATAAGGCATGTTTTTCACAGATTTGGATATACTGATAGCGGTTTCGTAAACGAGCTGTTGGAAAGGAAATTCAAAATGTGGAAAACATGCTTTTTGTATATATATGGATTCAGTTATGGACTGTTGGCGGCAGCAGGCGTGTTCACCGTGTTTGTTGCAGTGGGTCTGGTGCCGCGGTTTGCCGGCAAGACCCATACTGCGGGGAAGATACTTTTATATGAGGAAATGGTGGTCTGGGGAACTATTGTAGGTTCTTATCTCAGCATTTTTACCCGGTACAGCCAGATTGGCGCATGGCTGCAGAAGCATTTTCCCGGACATAGCGGTCTGTGGAACGGGCTTGGGCAGGGAGCACAGGCTGTGTTTGGTATTTTTGCAGGAATGTTTGTGGGATGTCTGGCGCTGGCTATTGCGGAAATGCTGGACAGTATTCCTATCTTTTCAAGACGGATTTCTTTTCGCCATGGCATAGGACTGGCGGTAATCAGTATAGCGGTGGGCAAGCTGTGCGGTTCGCTGCTTTATTTCTGGAGTGAGCTGCACAGAGTGATAGAGTGAGAAGAAAGGTTTAGGTGGAAATGGCAAACGCGACAGTATATCTGAAATGTGAGAGAAATGTGGAGGTGCAGTCCCCGGATGTGTATTTGAAGGATGTGGCAAGTCTGCGCTGTATGGACAGGCAAATCAGTGCAAAATTAAAGGCATTGAAGGTGCAGCATTTTCAAAAGGACAAGGAAAAGAGATGTGTTATCAGCACCCTGAAACTGGTGGAATTAATGGAGGAAGCATGTCCTGATATCACAGTGCAGATTGTAGGGGAACCGGATGTGCTGGTGGAATGGATAAGTGTAGACAAACACAAGGGATGGCAGCAGTGGCTGAAAATTGTACTGGTGTGTCTGGTAAGTTTTTTTGGAACCGCATTTACCATTATGGCTTATCACAATGATGTGGGCATTAACGAAGTGTTTTCGGAAATATACCGCATGGTGATGAACCGGGAGCCGGGAGGATTGAATACACTGGAGATATCTTATTCCATCGGTCTGGCGCTGGGGATTATTATATTCTTTAATCACATAGGAGGAAGAAAAATCACCAAGGACCCTACACCCATTGAGGTGGCGATGCGCAATTATGAAGAGGATGTGGATAAAGCGCTGATTGCTACCGCAGGCAGGGAAGGTAAGGAAAAAGATGTATAACAATTCAGCCTTCCGCCAGCGCGACCCGGCGGAAGGCTGAATTGTTAAAAAGTTGTATGGAAAAATGCAGAAAATTCTTTGCTTAGTGTCAATTATATAGTATAATTAGTATAAATGAGGGAAATTGGCGGACTATCACACGGTTCGCGGATTATTGCTGTACATTCACATGGCGAGGGAGTTACTATATGAGGGGCAAAAAGAAAACCAGTTTTACAGTCTGTGTCATTCTAATACCATTGATTTTGCTGTTAGGGGCTCTTTATGCCTGCTCTCATATTATTCAGTCTAATTTAAAGGAAGAAATGCAGAACGCCATGTGGGATGTGTCGGAGCAGGGTGTGATAGCGGTGAACAAGGAGATTGAGGCAAAGTTCCGGCTCTTAAACAGTATGGCGCAGGATTCCACCCCTTATCTGGATACGATAGAGGAACATCTGGGAGAATTTATTCCTTTTGTAGAAAATTATGGATTTATCAGAATTGGTTTTATCGACAAGGATGGAGTGACCTATACTACAGACGGATATACAGGGGATTTGTCTTTTCGCGACTTTTTCCGTAAAGGAATGGAAGGACAGAGCTGCTTTACCGATGCCATGCAGGATGCCCTGACCGGCAGTGATGATATTATCAATGTATTCAGTGTTCCGGTATATAATGAAGAACGTACAGAGGTGGAAGGAGTATTGTACGCCACTTACCGGACGGACTGGTTTAAAAGTGTGCTGGATATTCAGTCCTTTGACGGAGTGGGACGCAACTGCGTCATTAAAGAAGACGGAACGGTTGTGGCTGCCTCATGGAATTGCGCGCTGGAGGAGGGAACGGATTTTTTTGCTTATCTTAAGGATGCCCACAGTGATAATATTTCCATGGTGGATGAAATGCAGTCGGCTATGAATAACCATGAGAGGGGAATTTTGTACTTCTGGGAGAACGGTACGCAGGATATCTGTTATGTGCCGCTGGATTTGGATGCGGGAGATGTGGACTGGTATGTTCTCAATATTGTTCCGGAGCAGAGACTTACGAGACGGATACAGCCCATGATGCACAGCATTGATGCCCTGCTTGTGGTAAGTCTGCTGGTGGCGGGAGGCGCAGTGGTGGTTTATCTGCTTAATTACCGCAAACAGAGAGCAGAGCTGGTGGAACTGGCTTATACGGATTCCCTGACCAAAGGTGATAACTTTGTATGTTTTCAGGAGAAGTTCAGATGGAAGAGGGGAGTGTCCGGCTACATAATTGCCATGGATCTGGAGGATTTCAAGATTATCAATGACACCTGCGGTATGGCAATGGGCGATACCACATTACTCAGGGTATGGGAAATTTTGAGTGAATATATAGAAGATAGAGAACTGGCAGCGCGTATTTATGCAGACCGTTTTATTCTTTTCCTGCAGGCAGAAAGCAAAGAGATATTGCAGGAGAGAATCGGGGAACTGACACACAGGCTGGAAATGCTGTCAGAAGAGCTGGGTGTGCCCAGGGTTCTGCCTTACTTTGGTGTATGCAGGATAGAGCATGAGGAAGAGGTGGAGAAAATTTATGGTCACGCAACGCAGGCGAAACATCTGGTGAAGGGGCGCAGGGACCGCAATTATGCTTTTTATGAGGAACTGGATTACCAGCAGATTCTGGAGAACCGCGCCATTGAGGATGGGTTTGAACGCGCCATTAAGGAGCAGGAGTTTGAAGTCTGGTACCAGCCCAAATTTGACACGGAGACCAGACAGGTTGTGGGTGCAGAGGCGTTGATTCGCTGGAGAAAAGAAGATGGGACGCTGATGTCTCCCGGCAGATTTATTCCTTTGTTTGAGCGAAATGGCATGATACCCCGGCTGGATGAATATGTTTTCAGGGAAGTGTGCAGACAGCAGAAGGCATGGGAGAAGGAAGGCAGGCGGCTGTTGCCCATATCAGTCAATATTTCCCGCGTCAGTCTGTATTATTATAATATTGTGGAGAAATATCAGGTGATTCTGGATTCCTTTGGGGTGAAACCTGAGTATGTACAGTTGGAGATTACGGAAAGCGCCACCATTGACAACACAGAGATTTCCCGGTTGATTGACGGTTTCCATGGTGTGGGATTCCATATGCTGCTGGATGACTTTGGCAGTGGCTATTCCTCGCTGTCCACCTTAAATGTCATGCACTTTGATACGGTGAAGCTGGACAAGAGCCTGATTGATTATATTGGTGATAATAACGGAGAAAAATTATTACATCATATTACCAGGCTGGGACAGAATCTTGGATTACATATAACGGCAGAAGGTGTGGAGACCGAAGAGCAGGTGGACTTTCTGCGTGATTTGGACTGTGACGATATTCAGGGATATTATTTCTCAAAACCGCTTCCCGGCGAACAGTATGAGGAAATGCTGGCTAAAGAGTAAACAGATGCAGAAGTAAGAAGCATTACAAAATAAATATAAATATAGGAAAACGCAAAGGAGACATGATAAATGCTTGTAACATTAATTCCACTTTTTGACGAAAATATGGTGGTGAGTGCCTATTCACTTTTCACCCAGAAACAAAATTATTTTACTAACCCCAGTGTTCTTGGTACAGGACAGCTTGACGGCGCCGGTCAGGTCGATGGTCTGGAGCTTATAAACAATGTGGGCGTGGATGTGGTAGCGGAAGAGAAGGAAGTGTTCGTTCCAGTTACGAATATCTCTATTTTTTCTGATTTGGAAGAACAGTGCAATGCTCCCCATGAACAACTGGTATTTTTGCTGGATAATTCCATCACACCGGATGCCATGTATGTCGACCGCTTAAGGCAGTTGAAGGCGGGCGGCTATAAGCTTGCCATGAGAAAGCTGGAGGTTGCAAAATTTGAGATATATAAAGAGATTCTTCTTCTGATGGATTATATGTTTTTGGATTCCCAGAAAATTGATATCAGTAAAGCAAGGATTTATTTCGGCAAAATATATCCCAACATTAAGCTTTGTGCGGGCAACATTGAAAACATGGAGTGTTTTGAAAAGTTAAAGGCTGAGGGAGGATACCAGTTTTATGAGGGTGCCTTTTTCCGTACACCCATCAATAAGGGCGAGCATGAAGTATCGCCTTTGAAAGTAAACTATATTCAGTTGTTAAATATGGTGAATGCACCGGATTTTGAACTGACGGAGGCGGCTGATATTATCAGCAGGGATACGGCGCTTGTCATTGACCTGCTTAAAATGGTAAACCGTATGACAATCAATTCCCAGATTACCTCTATCCGTCATGCGGCTGCCATGCTGGGAGAGAAGGAGCTGCGCAAGTGGCTGACAACCGCAGTTGCGGGCAAACTTTATACAGATAAGCCCAATGAGATTACCAGGCTTTCCCTGCTTCGTGCCAAATTTGCAGAGAATCTGGCACCATTGTTTTCCCAGGCATCCCAGGCATCGGAACTGTTTTTGATGGGACTGTTTTCAGTGCTTGATGTTATTCTGGATATGCCCATTGAGGAGGCATTGAAGATTGTGCAGGTATCGGGTCAGATTCAGAATGCACTGGTATCCCATACAGGGGTTCTTGCACCTGTGCTTGATTTTATTACTCAGTATGAAAATGCTAACTGGCATGAGGTGTCCAGACAGTTGATTGTACATGATATGGACATGCAGAAGGTGTATGAGGCATATGTACATTCCCTTGAGTGGTATGGAAATGTCATAAAGTAACAAAACGGCGTATAAAGGGATTATAAACTGACTTAAAATGGGTAAAATATAGAATATGATTCTAAAGGCTAGAATTCTAAGGAAGTTTACCCATGAGTATAGGATATGAAAGTGTTCTCGCGAGACTGAAAGAACAGCGTGTGAAGAAAGAATGGTCTCAAATGGAATTAAGCCGCCTGCTGCAGATGGAGCAGAGCCATTATTCTAAAGTGGAGCAGGGCAAAAAACGTCTGACTTATTATGAAATGCAGCGTTTGTGCCACAGCGGTATGGATGTTCACTATATTTATACGGGAAAACAGCTCGAAGGAACTGACATGAGTTATTTCGATTCATGTAGCTATTCTGAGCTGTTTTGTTTTATTGGGATTTTGTATGCAATGGTGTCCTATCTGGGAACCAGGCAGCCGGGAAGCGACTGGGAGAAGCTCTGTGGGCAGATGGATTACATGAAGTATGTCAGGTATTCTTATAAGCAGAACAGCAATATATTTTATCTGGTAAGGCAGTATACGGGGTACTCCCAATATGAAATGGCAGAGATTCTGCATGTAGATATCAAGAAGCTCAGAACTTTGGAGACGGGCAGGGTTCTGCCAGACAGTGAGATGCTGTGGATGATGTATGATTTGTTCCATATACCACCGGCGGTTATTCTGCAGGATGAGAAGGGGCTTGCAGTAGAACTCTGTGCCGTTCTGGAACAGATAAATACAGTCGATACAAGAAGAAAGAACCGGATGCTCGCCTATCTGAAAGCCGGGCGGAGGCTGCTTTCGGATACATTATCAAAGGACACTGAGTAATTGCAACTTTAAACCGGAATGGAAAAAATGAAATACCGGACAAAGGAAAGAACACCGGATGGCGCAAAAGGATGTCGCTGTCCGGTGCTTTTGTTTATCTGGTGTTTAGGAATGATATGGCAAAAGGGAATAACAGAAAATGATTCCACATGCAGTATTACTGAATCATAGAAGGATTTCGTATTGGTGGTCGGGATTGGGATGTGATAAGTCCGACAAAGTGAAGATTCCATATGATTAAAATGGGATATAGAAAAGAAATGAAAAACAGCTCCGACATATGTAGAAACATAATCCTTTCATAGTGCAGTGCAACAATATTTTATGTGATTCCCCCTTGTTGAACATAGAATACTCTATTTTTGTCCAAAAGCCCAATAATTTACCCAACAGAGGTATTTACAGATTAAAATGGGAGTTTTCACCCGAAAATGCGGTTTTTAAGGCG
>CAZRZM010000108.1:0-11206 GCA_964604575.1 uncultured Acetatifactor sp. | reverse complement strand
GAATGTAATGTAATCTGTCCGCCACCTCCAGAATATGCTCTCTTGTCTCCGGTTTTAAGACATTCACTCCATTTAATGCGTTAGATACTGTTGATATTGATACCCCCGCTTCTCTCGCAATATCTTTTATTGTTACTTTACCCATGATTTCAAAGTCTCCCTTAATGAACCTCTTTTGTCCTTATTAGTTTGTGATGAAACTAGCAAAAATTACATCCCCATGCAATATCTCAATACGAATCACTGCTTTTTCAGAAGGAATCAGCTTTATCTCCTGCAATTTCGTAAATTCCTCTGTACTGCACATCTTTATTTCCTGTAATACCTGCCCATTCTGCCATACTTTAATGACAGAATCTTTAAGTATTTTACATTCCATTTGAAGTATACTATTTTCTTTCACGTCATTCAAGCTATAATCTGCAAATTCGCCCGAACACATTTTTAATGCCAGTCTGTCCCATCTGCTGTCAAATCCCGATTTCTTTTCTCTTAATGGCTCTAAATCCACAATATTCATAAAAGTACCCACTCTATACATGTATGGCGTATCTTCTTCCATAATACCGGAATATGACTTGCCCCTGCCCGGAAACTCATCAAAATCTACGGCTTTGATGGTGCAGCCGGGCTGTCTTAATACAGAGGCATGTACTCTGGAATTATATTCACAATTTTCATATTTCATATTCTCCAGATAGCAGTCCAACAGTCTTCTGCTTTCTTCGTATCCGGGATGCGCTCCTCCCAAAGTATAGTCAATGATTTTCTCCCATCCCTCTGGTTTCTTTACGGAGCAGGGTGAATTGTGAGTGTCCATCTTTTTCCAGGGCCAGACATTGTAGCCAATTCCCATTTCCGCCGCTAACGGGTAAAGCGCCGTAAACCATTCTGTCATATTCTCACCGGTCTCTCCCAGCCATAGCGGAAAATTCCATTTCTTCGCTATTTCTACATAAGGCATAAGACAGCTTTTATCAGGCATGACACCATATCTGTGAAAATGTAAAATAACCTTTTCGTCATACTTCTTGCAGAAAATATCAGGTTCAGTTGCCCAATGGTGTCCTTCCAGAGATATAACATGTCTGTCATCCACCTCACGGATAACTGCGATTGCCTTTTCATAAAATTCTACCAGCCGGGGAACCAGATAGTCCACATCTATATCCTCTTCGGTCCGTTTCGGACGAATAGGCTCATTGAGCAGGTCATATCCACCCACAATCCATCTGTCTTTGTAACGCTCCGCAAGCTTTTTCCACAGTGCAATTCCTTTTTCAAAATTACTTTGGTCCAAAAAAAGTCTGGGCATATCATCAATACAGTCATCTATATTCGACCCTGTCTGTCCCCCCGGTGCACCATGTAAATCAATAAACACATAAAGCTTATACTTTTCACACCAGTCCAGAACTCTGTCCAGCAGCCCAAATCCTTCTTCCAGCCATACAATTTTCTCTGCATCCTCAAGAAATAATCTATAATTAACAGGCACTCGCACAGAGTTATAGCCCCGCTCTGCCATCGCCTTTATATCCGCCTCCGCAATATAATTCTCCCGAAACTGTTTCCAAAATCCCGCCGTATACTCTTTACCGGCAAGCTCATCCAATACAGTCTCTATTCTTCTGGGTCTGTCGAAACGACTGCTCCCTCTTGACAGCCACATATAGCCTTCCGGCAACAGCCAGTTGCCCAGCCCCCAGCCGCTTAACAAAACTTCTTTTCCCTCTTCATTTACAAGCTTTCCATTTTTTACATCCAAAAAACCTTTGACCCTGCTTCTATGCATTTTGCTATTCATAAGTAATCCCTCTTAAACTCTTTTTTATGAAAACAACCGCCGGTATTATCCAGCGGTTGCTTCCTCATACTGCGAAACGTTTCTATAATTAGAATTTATTTATAATTATGAGACTCACAATATTCATGCCACTGTTTTTCAAAGCCCTCACGACAAGTATCAAGACCTGCCTCTTTTACTTTGGTACGGAACTCTTCAACAGCCGCATCCACGTCATCTACAAGGCCCGCCTGAATAGGCGCCAGATACTGTCTCATAACATTAGACACTGCAGTTCTCTCAACCGCATATGCATCATAATCCTCTATAAATCCGGAATAAATATCTATGTTAGGGAACTTGGTCTTGCTTCCGAGTTCATTGTAATTATCAAACATTTCCTGTAAAGTAACATCCGTTGCCTGCATCAATTTGTAGTCGCCGTTTCTTAAACTCCAGGTACTGAATCCCTCATAAGCAAAAGGAGAGGATTCCTCGCCGGCTTCCAATGCAACATTATGGTAAATACCGTCATCATCAACAGTGTAGTGAGTTCCCTTAATACCTGCCTGAACCAGATTATTCAGTTCCTCATCACAAAGGAATAACTCAAGCACCATCAATGCTCTCTCAGGATGTTTACATCCTCTTACGATGGATGTAGCGTTCTGGGTTGCATGTGCAGGGAAGATAACACCATTGACTTCGCCATATGCGATATACTCAGATTTCCAGCCATCTCCTGCAGTTTCAAAATCATTGATAGCAGTAATCTGTTTGTTGGGATTCTGTCCTGCAACCTCTGCCACACAGAGACCCATTTTGTAGCTTTCAGAGTTGTTGGTATCGGACAATGCACTTCTGGACCAGAAGCCCTGATCTGCCCAGCTCTTTAATAATTTCGCATCCTCTACAAAATCATCAGAAAACCAGTAATCATATACATCATTGGGGGTATCATAGTTTGCAGTCAGACCATAAGGAAGTCCTTTTACTGTAACCCAGGGATATTTCAGGGAAAGAATCCATGCTGCATCAAAAGCAACGTCCAGTCCTTTACTTTCCTCTGTAGTAACGGTCAGGATTCCCTGATTGGGCTCATTCTCTTTGATTCCTGCAAAGTAAGCCTCTGCATTCTCAATAGTGTTAGGAACAGGGAGATTATACTTTTCTCTCAAATCTTCACGATATTTGATGCCGTTGCATACATATTCTGCCCATGTACCAGGAATTGCATAAATGCTTCCATCAACAGAACACATATTTAAGTTTGCTTCACCCACAGTTTCCTTCAAAGTAGGAGCCACGCTGTCAAGCATCTCGTCCAGCTCAAGGAATGCACCGGTTTTTGCCAACTGACCAAAATTCAGCCAGTTTGCGACATAAATCAAATCCGCTGTACCGGAAGTAAGTTCAAGATTGTACTTCTGCTGGAAATCCGTCCATGTGGAGAACTGGAAATCAACGGTTGCATTTACCTTATCCAACAAAATTTCATTAATTGCATCTTCCACTGCCACTTCATCCGTAGGTGCATCACCCATTACATAGAATACCAAATCAACTCTCTCAGAGGTATCAACTGCTGTCTGCTGATTATCATCTGCTCCCTGCTGGCTGTCATCTGCAGAAGTGTTGTTATTCTGTGTAGAATCAGAAGGAGTGTTCTGTGCAGGTGTATTCGTCTCCTTGTTGCCACATGCTGCAAGCGAAGCCACCATGGTACCTGCCAAAAGCAGGCTTACTAACTTCTTGCTTTTCATAATATTATCCATCCTTTCTTTTGCGTTGGTCCTCCCCAACGATGTAAATGTTAATCTATTACAAAGGCGTAGATGCCTGCGTAATCCTTTTTATTATCAAATTCCAGTCACATTAACCCTTTACCGCACCTACCGTGATACCGGATACAAAGTACCTCTGTACAAAGGGATAAAGCAATAATATCGGTCCTGTCGCCACCACTGCCATTGCCAGTTTTACGGACTCCGTAGGCAAATCTGCTGTGGAAACACCGCTGCTCTGGGACATCTGCTTAATCGCATTCGTGGCATTCAGCAAATCATACAGATAGAACTGCAGCTCCCAGGTGGAAGAATCGGTACTGAACATGGAGGAACGGTACCAGTCGTTCCAATAACCAAGCGCCAGAAACAGACCTATGGTTGCAAGCGCAGGTCCCAGTACCGGCATTACAATTTTTAAGAAAATGGTTATATGCCCTGCTCCGTCAATTTTGGCAGATTCCGTAATGGCATCCGGTACGCTTCCCACGATAAAGGTTCTCATAAGAATTACCAGAAACGGCGACATCAGTGCCGGAAACCAGATTGCAATGGTGGAACCCTTTAATCCCAACACACTGGAATACATCAAATACCAGGGAATAGTGCCGCCGCCAAAAATACTGGTAAAATAAATCAGAAAAGAAATCGTGTTTCTATACTTAAATTCCTTGCGGGATATTACATATGCTGTAAGCGTAATCATCAGCAGACCCACTGCAGTACCCACTACCGTATAGAATATAGTCATTTTATATGCCTGAAGAATATCCTTTGGCGTCCTGAATATCGTTGAATATGCGGATAAGGTAAAGTCTCTTGGCAAAAAGCTATATCCCTGTGTCAGAATTGTGGAATTTTCCGTAAAGGAACCTGATAAAATCAATATAAAAGGAATCACACAGATAATGGAGCCTAAAGCCAGTAAAACATAAGCTATAAAGTTAAATGTAATTTGAGCCGGTCCTTTTTTGATATGCATACTCTTGTTCCTCCCTTCCTAGAATAATGCGTACTCTGGATTCTTTCTCTTCACAATCCAGTTCGTCACTACTATCAGCACAAATCCAAATATAGACTGATACAGACCTGCCGCCGTACCAAGACCGATACTTAAGGGCTGGGTCGTTGCAATTCGATAAACGTAAGTATCTATGATATCTGTAATATTATAAAGTACACCATTGTTGCCAATCATCTGGTAGAACAGCTCAAACTGACCTTTCATGATACCGCCCAGCGCATACAGCAGTAAGATAATGAAAGTGGGCTTCAACTGCGGAAGCGTTATGTAACGAATCTGCTGGAAAATATTGGCGCCGTCTACTTTGGCGGCATCATACATCTCTGCATCAATTCCCATAATTGTCGCCAGATAAACTACCATGCCGTATCCGATATTTTTCCAGAGATAAAACAAGGTTATCAACACAGGCCAATAGGACGGCGTATTGTAAAAGTCAATTCTGTCGCCTCCCATTGAGGTGACAATATTATTAATGATTCCGTACTGATATTCAAATACATTGTAAATAATAACCTTCAGAATAACGAAAGACACAAAGTACGGCATAAACATCAGGGTCTGGGAAGTCTTTTTGAACCATTTTACACTTACCTGACTCACCAGAATTGCAAATACAATCTGAAGCACATTTCCCAGCACGATAAATACTATGTTGTACAATACGGTATTCCTTGTCAGTCTCCATAAATCCGCCTGGAACAGAAATTCAAAATTCTTTAATCCCACAAAAGGGCTTGCCCACAGACCATCGCGGAAATTAAAATTTGTAAATGCGTAATACACACCAATCATGGGCAGATAATTGTTAATCAGAAAATACACAAAAGTTGGAACCAGCATTGCAAACAAAACCCAGTTTTTCTTCAGTTCCACCCATAAGCCATGCTCATGATACAATGCCCTCTCTGCCTTCTGCATCATTTTTACAACACAGAATCCGAAAATACTGGCTGCCAGCAGCACATACACGATGGGAGAAAGTGCAAATCCCGTCATACCAAATTTCGCATTGGAAAAAATAACAAAACCAATGGAGGCTCCGGTTGTCGAAATCGCAAATACCATAGCCGCCTCAGCCGCACCATATATTCCCAGTTCACCTTTTTTACTCTTTTTGTTGAAAAGAACTTTGATAAGATAAGCTGCCTGAAAATAAATTGTTGCCACCACCAGCAAAAGCTCAATCATTGCAAACAATCCTATACTGCCTGCCCCGGAATACTGTACAAAGGACAAAATACTGTACAGCGGATATCCGCTGTGTAACATAGCCATATTGTCCGTACTCACCCGCAATGTCTGGTATAAAGCATCTGCATTTACCACCTGAATCCAATTTACAAAGGGTAACGCCGCCAGCACAATCAACGCCGATATCGCAACTACAATCCATGTTCCTACTTTTTTTCCTGCACGCACTTCATAAAGTGCATTGAATGATGCGACCTGACGCTTTCTCGCAATCCTTTCCATAAGCCTCTCCTCCCGGACTCCTAATTAAAACGTTTTTATATTTTTCATAAAAAAATGCCTAAAACAAAGTATGTAATTTATGGAATAAAAACGTTTTAGTAAATTAGTGAAAAAATACTTTTATTGACATTTCCAATAAAAGCTGAAAATTTAAAACGTTTTTATTTGTTAATATACTAGCACATAATAAAAATTTTTACAAGCCCATTTTTAATTTTTGTATAATTACTAAAAAAGAGAGGGTGCCTTTTATCAATTTTGTACAAAAAGCGAAAGACAGCCTCTTTCAAAGCTGCCTTTTCTTATTTTCTATTTGACTTGTCTTGTATGAAAAATCTTATTTGTCTTCCTCCGGTTTTTTACGGAATATGAGAAGCTTGCTGAACACATAATTTGCAATGGTTACCAGCACTGCGGAAATGCAGATTTTCGCAATCCAGTAATTCATGGCAAATACATTGACTGTCAGCCACATAATTGCAACATCCAGTATCCATGTAGAAATGCGGGAAGCCGCAAATCCGGAAAACTCTTGTATCACATGGGGATTCTTACTCTTAAACACCCACTGGCGGTTCAAGGGATAAGCAAACACTACACCCACCACCCAGCCTATGGAATTAATGATAAAATTCTGCCACGTAATTAAGGAATCCAGAAACAGCTCGCACACAAAGCAGGCACCCCAGGAAACGATGGTGGTGAGAACCCCCACAATCAGATATATAATAATCTCCTCATATTTCAGATACAGTTCCTTGATTTTTGCTGTCATACAAATTTATTTCCTTTCTCAATATGTCCGTTGGCTGCATACAGAATCATATATCTGTTCCATGCAGTACTATCTTCTGCCAAAATCATACATTCATACATATTCCATTAGTTTAACTTACACGCAATACGCCATATTGTCAAGTTTGTGTGCAGACAAATTATTCTTTTTCAATCCTATATGTACCTTCTTTCTTAACACCATCTTCCGTATAGTCGTAATATACTTCTACCTCCTCCAAGTCCTGCCATACCTCATACCAGTCTATCCCCTGCTCCTCTGCCTTTGTCTGCATCTCTTGGGAAATTCTTAAAGATTTTATGCCAGGTATATTTGTGTAGACCGCAGGATTATTATAAAAATAATCCTCATCTCCCCAGTCATCAGCACCAATAATTATTAATCTCTGCAATCCCTCACAATCCGGGTTATCAAGTGTACTGTCTGAATAATTGCTTAAACCCACAACACGTGCGGCTCCACCCGGTATATTTTTATTATAAGATATAAATATTTTCCCCTGCATTCCTTCCTGCACTATTGCTTGATTTACTGCCCCAATTATCTTATATAATAAATCGCTACTTGCAAAGACAGAACTTTCCGAGCTGCCGGACAGCGAGAAAAATATCCTCAAGGGCATACTAACCGAGAGGGGAAACATTAATCAGGAAATTATCAAGAACAATATGCTGTTGGAGCAGGCAAAAGAAATGCTCATGCTTGCCAAGCAGGAACTTCACAGCGCACAGTACGCCAAGATTAAGAGTACAGCGGTCAGCGCGAAGAATGAAGTCATGGAAATGATTGCAAAAGTAAGGGAACGCAAAGGCAAATTAGACTTGCCGATTGTCAGCGGAAAGCACCTAAGAAGAATATCCGACAGAACCGCATTGCAGTCAGCCGACAATGCAGAGAAATTCATCACGACAAGGAAGATAGACAGCTTTGAGAGCCTTGCGAAATTCACAGCGGATAAGGAACAGAGATACCAACAGTTGGAAACGGTACATCTTTCAAAGGGGCAGAAACTAAACCGATTAAAGGAACTGTCAAAAATGTATGCCCTCTATGCGCCAATCCAAGCCACCTATAAGGAGAGCCAGTCACTCAAAGGACTTGTGAAAATGAGATACGATAAGGAGCATAAGGACAGCTTATCGAAGTACCCCGAATTAAAGGAGCGTATGCAGAGCCTTTTACAGAACGGCGAGAAGATAACGCCGAAACAGTGGAAAGCAGAGATACAGTCTTTGCAATCGGAATATGACAGTATCGGCAAGGAGCAGACCAAAACCGCCACAGAATTAGCTTATGCGGAAGTAATCAGTTATAACAAAAAGAACCTTGATGATGATAGTGAAAATGGATATTCATATGACTTTCTGAATATCAGTGTTGGGAATACTCTGAACACATGGAGGAGCAGCCTTGAATGAGGAGAGATAATAAATATCCCATTCAAGGCTGCTTTTGTATTTTGGTCAGAATCTGCGGTACCTGTATTTTTTGTTAATTGTACTGTTTAATTATTATTGTAAGATAATTCTGTTGAAAAAGTAATCTTTTATAGACGGCTTAATTTGAAAGGAATATGATAGACAATAGAAATAAAAATTAATAACTTCTCAGAATCTCCATGAATGAAATTTTATCGGAAGCCACGTACATGTAGAGGTGGTAACCGAAGAAATTAGAAAATAGGGAGGTGAAAGACTTATAACATATGTGTTTAAGATTTCGAGAAGTTATTATTATAAAGAAGGAGGATCACGTTATGTTATGGAACAAAAAGACAAATCGCAAACGATTTACTGCCATTTTTGCAGCAGCTGCCTTGTTTTTCACCAGTATTCATTTTATGCCGTCTGTCCAGGCCGCAGAACCGAATGCAGACCGTACGAACTTGGCATTGAACAAATCTGTATATTACAGTAGTGAAGAGGGCACATCCACCAGCGGTGCAAATACCGGGGCCTCAAACGCTGTAGACGGCAATATGGGTACCTGCTGGTCAGCAAATGGCAAGCCAAATGGAAAAGACTGGGATGCCCAGTACCCGGAATGGCTCTGTGTAGACCTGGGAAAATCATACAACCTCAATGAAATTGTTCTTGTATTTGAAGGAAAAAACGGGGCACGCTATTATGGGTATAACATCTATGTATCGAATACAGCTCCTGAAACAGGAAGCCGCATCATCTCGAATGACTTTCAAAAAATCATTTCAAAGGAAACAAATACCCAGTCAACTTCAGCCCAAACACCCATTACAGAAACAGTTACCGATGCTGCTGGACGTTATGTTTTGGTGGAAATAACTTCCTGTAATCAACTTGACCACAACAAATGGCAGGTGGCTTCTATCTATGAATTACAGGTTTATGGAACTGCCAAAATCATCTCACCAGATATCCCGGAGCAGCCCGGCATCGAAGATGATATTCCTCTTCAGACAGCAAGCGGCAGGGGAGCTTTATATGCACAGGAAATTGACGGCCAATGGCTATTTGGCGGCAAAGGATTGTCTGAAAATGCAGCTTTGAACGCCAATCGTACTGACTGGAACCAGGTCACCATTCCTCATACCTGGAACGCCAAAGATGCCGAGGACGGCGGCGGAAATTATAACCGGACCAGTTATTGGTATCACAAAGAACTGAACATAACAAAAGAAACTTTACAAAAACATGCATATATAGAATTTTTAGGTTCTAATACACAGACTACGCTGTATGTAAACGGCAAAAAAGCCGGGGAGACTCACAAAGGCGGCTACACTGCTTTCCGTTATGACATCACTGATAAAATAAAAGAAGGTGCAAATTCTTTAGATGTATGCGTGGATAACACCTATACTCAGACGATTGCCCCTATTTCCGGCGATTTCAACATGTATGGCGGCATTTACCGACGGGTATATTTGGTAACAGTAGAGGACGTACATGTGGATTTAATGAAAAATGGTTCCTCCGGGCTGGTACTCAAAACCGGGAACATGAGAAGCAAAGAAGCTCCGGCAGACCTGGGCCAGTTTGATATTCAGGCTGATATTGTAAATGACTCCAAGAATGCCAAAGAAATAACTGTTACTGCCACAGTAGAAGGCGACAACGCCCCCGCTCCTATAGAGAAAACACTTACCATTTCTGCTAACGGCAGACAGTCATTCCTTGAACACTGCACCATCAATCAACCAACGCTCTGGGAAGGCATCCGTTATGACCAAAACGCAGATAACAGCAATGTGGGCTATCAATACAAGGTTACCCTGGAAATCAAAGAAGGAGAAAAAGTAATTGACCGGGTATCGGATAAACTGGGTTTCCGCTATTTCTGGATTGATTCCAAAGACAACGGAGAAAGCGGAGAAGGCTTTTTCTTAAATGGAAAGAACTATCCGCTGCGGGGCGTTAACCGCCATTCTTATTTAAAATCAGTGGGAAGCGCCATGACAGAAGAACAGCACAAAAAAGATATGGAAATTATAAAAGAGCTGGGTGTCAATACCATACGTCTGTGCCACTATCCTCAGACAGATTATTTCTACGACCTGTGTGATGAAAACGGCATCATTGTATGGACAGAAATACCTGTTGTCAATGAAGTGCGTGCCAGCGATGAATTTAAAAATATAACCAAACAGCAATTAACAGAATTGATTTCCCAGCAATACAACAGGCCATCCGTCTGCTTCTGGGGACTGCAGAACGAGATTGGCAATGGCAGAAGTCTGACAAATGCCAAAGACAATAAAGATCTGGCAGCAACCAAAAAAATCATGTCAGAACTGGATGCTCTGGCAAAGAGCTTGGATACCACCGGCCGCTACACTACCCAGGCAATCAACCGAGACTACGCCATGGGCCAGAACGATGCCTCTTCCGTTGACAAAGATTTTGATACAAACATTGGATGGAAATCCGATATTGTAGCGTGGAACATTTATCCGGGTTGGTACCCAGACGCCAATTTCTATGGAAGCTTTGATGACGTCATGAAACGTAAGACCGCACTAGACAGCCGTTCCATGGGAATTTCCGAATATGGATGGGGCGCAAACGTAACCCAGCATGAAGCCTATCCGGAATTAGGCAAAAATAACCTCACTGCCGGAGGCACATGGCATCCAGAAGAATACCAGAACCTCATGAATGAAGAAGCCCTGGCATACATCAACACCCATAAGGAATTATGGGGCACTTTTTACTGGGTCATGTTCGATTTTGCCGTGGACGGCAGAAATGAAGGTTCACAGCCTGCTTTAAATGACAAAGGACTGGTAACTGCAGACCGGAAAATTAAAAAGGACAGTTTCTATTTATACAAAGCAAACTGGAATAAAAAAGATCCCTTTGTAT
>CAZRZM010000107.1:0-11222 GCA_964604575.1 uncultured Acetatifactor sp. | reverse complement strand
ATGCCTCTTGTCACCGACCGTAACATGCGACAACCTTCTCTGCCCGGTTAGAAAACTCCCATCCATAACTTCTGCCTGCTGACAGAAGCCCTGACACAGCACCGACACCACAGAAAATAATTTAGGGTTGAACTGTTATTCTAACTGTTACGTTTGATTCAAATCCTCCCAATGGCTGCGGAAATGTTTGTCTCTATATTTATGCGGCGTAATTCCGGCATACTTTTGAAACACCTGAACAAAATGACTCTGGGAGGAAAACGCCAGATAGTTCGCAATATCCACAAGAGAATAATCGGAATAGGAAAGTAAATTCTTGGCTTTCTCTATTTTCTGCATTGTGATATAGGCGCTGACAGGTATTCCCATTTCTTTCGAAAAAAGCTTGGACAAATAATTAGGGGATAATTTCGTATATTCTGCCAGTTGGGCAATTGTAATTCTGGTATGTAAATGACTGTAAATATAATCTATACATAAAACAACAGGCTTTGACAAAATCTCGCTTTTTTTCAATATATTCATTTTATTGCAATAGTCATAGCACATTTTATTATGCAGTTCAACAATCTCTTTTTCTTCATTGCATTTATCCATTTTCTGTATATAAAAGTCACTTAAATTATATGCTTTTTCCAGCTCCATTCCATTCATGACACAGTATCTGGTAATCAGGGAAGTAGCAACAACGAAATGGTAGCGGAGATTCTGGAGTGGATTGTCTGATAATTTTCCTTTTCCATCGGGATTGCGAAAGGACTCATCATTGCGGTTCTGCGTCACATACTCCAAATTCCCCTCAGCTATGGCAATATATTCATTAAATTCTTCTTCAATAGCTATATGGGAAAGCAGAGATTCATGTTTGATAAACTCGCTTTTATACCATTCCCTTGTAATATCCATTCTTTCACTCCTCTTTTTCGTGAATCTCCCTGATATTCTTTTCCAAAAGTCTCCGTGCTATCATAATCTGGTGTCCACAGCCCAGACATTTCAGCCGGAAATCTGCACCGACCCGCAGTACCTCCCACTCCTTACTGCCACAAGGATGCTGTTTCTTCAATTTTAATACATCTCCAATATTGATATCCATTCTGCCATTCATCCTCTCTATTACGTATTTCCAGCCAGCCCTTCCGCTTACATGCTTCCTGTCATACATTCCTTTACCACACCGAAAAATTCTCTCAAAAGATTATTGGGCACCATCCCCGGATAGGAGGCTGCCGAAAGCCCTTCCAGATTCTTATACCCCTGCTTCTTCGCTATTCCCATGGCACGGTACATATGAAAACTATTCGTAACCAGCACCACCCTGTCCGACTCTTTATCCAGCAGCCTGCCACTGAACAAAAGGTTTTCGTAGGTGTTTACAGATGTGTCTTCTGTCAAAATCCGTTCTGCGTCAATTCCCTTTTCCTCTAAATACTGTTTCATACCCTCCGCTTCACTGACAGGCTCGTCCGCCCCCTGTCCGCCGGAAACAATAACCTGCGTATCCGGGTTTCCAAGCAGATATTCCACTGCTTTATCCAGCCGTTTCTGCAGGACATAACTGGGTCCGTTATTTTTCCACTGAGCACCTAACACAATAACATAATCCGCACCCTCTGCTGCCGTGGCATTCCACCTGCTCAAAATCAGCCCCTCCACAAACATAAAAAACAATACACATATGAGACAAAATATAACAAAAACCATTTTTATCCAGACGGGTATTTTCGCCAGCCAGTTTTTTCGTGTCAGAATCACGGAAAATATACCAAATCCTGCTGCCATCGCCCCCCATATCAGAAAAAATCTGGAACCATATCCCATAAACAAAGCTATACTGAGACAATACAACAGACATAGGGCCGCCAAAATTCCAAATATAACAGAACCGGCAGATATACTGGTCTCTCTGCCCCGCTTTTCCAGATAAATTACTTTTCTGCTTCTTTCTAAGGGAATTAAATCGTCTTTTCTTCGTCTCATCACAAAATTTCCTTATATTTATCTATATTTGTCTTTGTTTGCCCTATTTTCATGATTGTATCAAATTTCAGGGGGCGACTCAATAGGATTGGAAGTCGCGTTTCTTAAGAATTTCTTATGTTTGTACTAATATTTATACCAATACTGGAAATGTGTACCGGATTTGGAGCACATTGTTTTCAAACTGTGCCTCCACGCTTCCCCCCATGGACTCTGCCAGCAATTTGCTGATGGTAAGTCCCAGTCCGGTTCCCTGACCGTTTCGGGAGGCATCCGACATATAAAAACGTTCAAACAAATGAGATACATCCTCTTCTTTTAAAGCAGCAGAATCATTTTCAAAAATAATCTGTACCTTTTCACCCTCTGTTCTTTTCACCGATATCTTAAGATAACTCGTCGCATAACGGACTGCATTCTGCAGCATATTACCCAGAATACGCTCCATTGCATCCTTGTCTGCCTCCACCATGACTGCCTCCCCGCAGTCCACCGTAACCTCCAGCCCTCTTTCCTCCAGGCTGTTATAGGATAAAAGTATTTCCTCCTTTACCAGCCGGGACAATTCCACACATTCCAAAACCAAATGATAATCGTCCAGCTCCAGTCGGGACAAATCATAAAAATTCGTGAGAAGTCTCTGTAGATTTTTTGCCTTACGCTGCACTACCTCCAGAGATTGCCTGCTCTCATCATCCAGATTATCCATAGGCAGTAACTCCAGATATCCCAGCATGGACGTAAGGGGCGTCCGCAAATCGTGACTGATTGCTTCTATCTGTCTGCGCAGCTTCCGCTCCCTGTTTTCGTAAAAAATACGTTCTTTCTGATTCTGTTTTATATATTGGTTGCAGACTGCAAGCAGCCTTTCCATATAATTATTTGCATGCGCAACAAGCAGAATCCGGTTATCTTCCGGATTCTGCCTGATATCTTCCATCTGTTTCTGTGCACTTTTCAAATCTGCCACCAGCATATAGTAACGCACCACATAAACAATTCCCATGATACCGACAATGCCTGACAGCCCTATTATCAAATACATATCACACCTTCTATCTTCTTTTATTGCGGGCGCCTATAACACCGATAGCCAGAAATACCAGTGTACCCAGTATGCCTGCCGTTACGGCTCTCCTCATGCCATCCGGCTGCTGCCAGAGCATCACAAGCAGTCCTGTCTGCGCATCAAACTCCCCGGTAGACACCATTTCAAGAACCAGCCAGCCTTTCAGCCACTGGAAGAACTCAAATTTCATCGCCAGCATGGAAACAATAACATCTGCACCAAGCATTGTCGCCGCCCATGCCCAAACCGCATTGGTCTCATTTTTCAAGAGAAATACAAATGCCAAATATCCTGTAACACCGGTAATAAAAAGTGGGATACACGCCAGATTTGCCTTTAATAAATCTACCAGGACCTCTTTTCCGGAGTTTTCCAGCAGCAGATATCCGCTTCCCACCAAAATACCTTCCACAAAAATCAGACCGACAGCGCTTACCAGCAGGGTCACAAACCATTTTCCAAACAATATCTTCGTGGAAGACAATCCAAATGCCACACTGTTGCTGATAGTCCGGTTTTTATATTCATCCGCAAAAAGAATACCGGCAACTGACACTGTAAGACACAGCGGTATCTGCATGGCTGAGGTCAGCATGGTAAAGGCAAAACCAGTGGTGGCATATCGAAAACCTGCATCAACAGTACGAAAATACCATAAAACCAGATTCATGGCAAACACCAGCACACTGCATCCTCCCACCAGACCATAAAATCCTTTGCTTCTTGCAATTCTATATAATTCGCTCTTAATATAATTTGTCATGTTTATAACGCTCCTTTCCCGGCTTCTCCACCCACAAGTCCCATATAGTAATTTTCCAGATTCACTTCTTTCTGTTCAAAAGAAAGAAGTCCAATTCCACTGTTGATTGCCAGTGCACTGTACTCTGCAACCCTGTCGCCCGCATCAAAAATACAAATGCTTCCATCCGGCATCACTTTATACTGGCTGCATCCTAATTTACTTTCCAAAAGACTTGCATATTTCTCCGGCTGCGTTATTTTTACCTCCAGATAACTCTGGCATTTTTTCTTCAAATCCTCCGCACTTATCTGCTCAATCACCTTTCCATTACTGAGGAAACCATACTCTGTGGCCATATACTGCAGCTCCGTAAGAATATGACTGGAAACGATAATGGTAATTCCCTTTTCCCGGTTCAGCTTTAACAATAAGTTACGAATCTCTATAATACCTGCGGGGTCAAGCCCATTAATAGGCTCATCCAGAAGCAGAAGCTTGGGCTCTCCCATCAGCGCAAGCCCCAGCCCCAGTCTCTGCTTCATACCAAGAGACATATTTTTGAACTTCTTATGTCCTGCACTTGCAAGTCCTACCAGCTCTAACGTTTTCTGCACCGTTTCTTTTCCCGGAATTCCCCGCTGGATACGATAATATTCCAGATTCTGTACTGCTGTCATATAGGGATAAAAGGCAGGTCCTTCGATAATCGCTCCGATTCTCCTTCTGACCTTTGCATACTCCAATTCCGTCTCCGCGCCCAGCAGTTCAAATCTTCCCTCAGTGGATGCAATCTCGCCTGTAAGCAGCTTCAGAAAAGTTGTTTTACCTGCACCATTATTGCCCACCAGACCATAAATTGCTCCTCTGGGAACTTTAATACTGGCATCTGACAATGCTGTCATATTACCATATTTCTTTGTCAGACCATAACTTTGTACAATCATTTTGTCTTTCATACACACTATCACTCCTCTTGCTTTTTTCGGCGTGAAACTTAGATTTTCCCGGCGAGGTACTTTCGAGCCCTGGAAAATCTTTTCACACTTTCCCTTACCGTACAAGACAAGTATATTTTTTTCCTATAAATTAGTCCTCAAGAAAGTATAAAGAATTCGTAAAGAAATATCTTTTATTCAGACCAGCTTGTATCCGATTCCCCATACTGTCTTAATATACTCTTCTTCCACCAGTGCCGCAATTTTCCTGCGGAGATTGCTAATGTGCATGTTTACCGTATTATCTTCCCCGTAATAACCTCCCTGCCAGATTTCCTCATATAGATTCTCTCTGGAAAATACTTTATTGGGATTCTTTAACAGCAGATAGAGAATGTCATACTCATGAGCTGTCAGATTTAAGGATACTCCTTTTAAAACAGCCTCCCGCCTGTCCTGATACAGTGTAAGCTCCTTGTACTGCAGAACCGGTTCCTTTTCCTCATTTAATGCAGTCCCATCTGCCTGGCCACTGCCCTGACAGTATTTCCGGTATCTGCGGATGGCGCCATTTACCCTTGCCACAACCTCATCCTTTTCAAAAGGCTTCACCAGATAATCATCCGCTCCCTGGTTCAACAGATTAACCCTGTCCTCCAGCGCCGACCTGGCAGACAGCACAATCACCGGAATATCACTTACTCTTCGGATTTGTGCAAGCAGCTCTTCCCCCATCATTCCGGGCAGCATCAAATCCAGCAGAATCAGTGCATATTCCTGCATCTGCTCCCCCGACATATCCTCCCTGAACAGTCGCAGGGATGCCTCTGTTCCGGAAAATGCCTGCACTGTCTCATATCCCTGCTGCTTCATAATTTTTGCCAGCAGATTATTAATATCCACATCATCTTCTACAATTAAAATCTTTTCCATAGAAATCCTTTCATAGAAATCTTTTTCCAGAAATTTTTTTCAGTGTAACATATTTCATATTTTGTGACAATCCTCTGTGGAATGTAAAAAAGTGTGATATAATTTAGTTAAAACAAAATAAAACACAGGCATTGCGCTATATAAAGCGCAGCGCAGAAATGAGGTAAAGCATGAACACGTATCAGGATGCAGTCAGGGAGCTTGGAACCATTATCAATAAATACGACAACATTGTCTTTTTTGGAGGTGCGGGTGTTTCCACCGAGAGCGGAATACCGGATTTCCGCAGTGTAGACGGACTATATCACCAGCAGTATGATTAT
Organism: uncultured Acetatifactor sp.; assembly: GCA_964604575.1. Lineage (GTDB taxonomy): Bacteria > Bacillota > Clostridia > Lachnospirales > Lachnospiraceae > Acetatifactor. The sequence continues at coordinate 5,237 of CAZRZM010000107.1, read as the reverse complement.
CCCCCGGAAACCATATTAAGCCACAGCTTTTATCGTGCGAAGCCGGAAGAATTTTATCGTTTTTACCGCAATAAAATGTTATTTCCCGATGCAAAACCCAATGCCGCCCACATAAAACTTGCCCAGTGGGAAAGCCAGGGAAAGCTCCGGGCAGTCATTACCCAGAATATTGACGGTCTCCATCAGGCGGCAGGCAGCAAGGTGGTGTTAGAGCTGCATGGTTCGGTTCTGCGCAATTACTGCGAGGACTGCCACGCCTTTTATGACCTGTCCTATATCCAAAACAGTGCCGGCGTTCCCCACTGCGAAAAATGCCAGGGCCCCGTCAAACCGGATGTAGTGCTCTATGAAGAGGGACTGGACCAGAAAACAATCAACGAGGCCGTCCGCTATATCCACGAGGCAGATGTGCTTATTATCGGAGGAACCTCTCTTGCCGTTTATCCCGCTGCCGGTCTTATCGACTACTTTAAAGGCGACAAACTGGTTGTTATCAACAAAGCTCCCACTCCGCGGGACAGCCATGCAGATTTACTAATCCAGGCACCCATCGGAGAAGTTTTTTCCCAATTGTAATAAATATCCAAAAATACCTTGACATTCCTTTTCTGTTGAGGTATTTTATAATCACCAGTGTATTATTTGAATTAATACACTTATCATTATTAGTTCACTTATTCAGAAACTATTCAGAAAGGATGAAACTATGATTGTATTGGACTATCGGGACAAACGTCCTATCTACGAGCAAGTCGTGGAAAAGCTGGAACACCTGATTGTCTGTGGCGCTTTGGAAGCCAACACCAAAATGCCTTCCGTGCGCTCCCTTGCGTTAGACCTTTCCGTAAACCCCAACACCATCCAGCGCGCTTATGCCCAGTTGGAGCAGGATGGTTATCTTTATACCGTAGTGGGAAGAGGAAACTATGTAACCAGTGAGCAGGAATGGAAAAGCGGCAGACTGGAACAGACCATGCAGGAATTATCTGCCGTACTGGCCAAAGCCCATGAGGTCGGTATTTCCAGAGCAGACATTATGACGGTACTTTCCGATATCTATCAGGAAATGCCTTCAGAGGGAGGGAAGTTATGATTGCAATTAATAATGTTTCAAAGCAGTTTGGTGAAGTCAAGGCTCTTGACTCCATTACTGCCACCATCGGTGAAGGTCAGGTTTTTGGCTTAATCGGTACAAATGGCGCCGGTAAAAGTACACTGATGCGTATTCTGTCCGGTGTCATGAAAGCAGACAGCGGCGAAGTAACCATAGATGAAGAGCCTGTTTATGAAAATCCGGCAAAAAAATCGGAAATCTTTTTTATCTCCGACGACCAGTACTTTTTTGGAAACGGAACACCTGCAGAAATGCTACATTACTATCAGACTTTCTATCCACAGTTTGATTTAGAGCGTTTCCACAAGCTCATGGGCATTCTGAACCTGAACGAAAGACGTAAAATCAATACTTTTTCCAAAGGTATGAAAAAACAGTTATCTGTACTCTTTGGTGTCTGTGCCGGCACAAAATATCTTTTGTGCGATGAAACCTTTGACGGATTAGACCCGGTTATGCGCCAGACCGTAAAAAGTCTGTTTATTCAGGAAATGGACAGCAGAGGGCTGACTCCCATTATCGCATCCCACAATCTGCGTGAGCTGGAGGATATCTGCGACCATGTGGGACTGCTTCACCGAGGAGGCATACTCTTCTCCAAAGATTTGGACGAAATGAAGCTGGGTATCCATAAGCTGCAGTGTGTTCTCAGTATAGACACCGATTACAGACAAGCCTTCTCCACCATGGAAATTCTCAAAGAAGAAACCCGCGGTTCTCTGCTTACCCTGACAATCAAAGGACAGCGGGAACAGATTGAAACTATCATGCGTGGATTATGTCCGGTATTTTATGAGGTACTTCCTCTCTCTTTGGAAGAAATCTTTATCAGTGAAACGGAGGTACAAGGTTATGACTTCAAAAATCTCATACTTTAGAATTGCTTTGGAAGACTTACGCCACCGCACATGGATGCTGGCATTATCCTGCCTGGGAAGTCTGCTGGCCCTGCCTGTATTTTTTCTGCTGGCAAACCGCAGTTATGTAAAAGAATATGAAAGAATGCTGGAATATGTGGAAGAACCGGATGCCATATTAAGGCTGCTTTCCGAATACATCCAGCATATGATGACCTACAATACAGTTACCTGCGGTATTATTTTAATGGTCGGCGCCATCATTGTAGGCATTTTGGGATACCGTTATCTGTATTCCAGAAAAATGGTAGATTTGTACCATTCCATCCCGGTAAAGAGAGGACGCATGTTTTTCATTACTTATCTGAATGGTCTTCTCATATGGCTGGTGCCCATGGCACTATCCCTTCTCATTACTCTGGCGATGATGTTTTTCAGTCTGGCAAGAATTGGTTATGCCTCCGAAGCGGCGGCACTGTTAAAACCATGCGGGCTTCTTCTGTTCACCTGCCTGCTGGCTTTTCTTACGGTATACCATTTCTGTCTGGTCTGTGTCATGCTCTGCGGTAACGCTTTCAACGCTATCTGTACTACGGTTCTGGGTGGATGCAGTGTTGTTGTGTTATGGACACTGACTTTTCTTTACAGTTCCGCTTATTTAAAGACTTTTGTCTCGCCTTACCTAAGCATATGGGATGTAAGCTGGCTCTCCCCCCTGGTGAATGCTGTCTGTATCCTTTTACGTCCATCACAGACAGCAGATGGTATTTCCCTGACTGGTGGCGCCGATTACTGGATTATAAGTATTCTTATGATAGCAGTTATGCTTGCTGCCGCATACCTTCTCTACAAGAAACGTCCCAGTGAACTGGCAGAGCATGGCATTGAAAACAAACCGCTGCAGCATATTTTACGTGTTATTGTGTCACTGACTGTGGGGATGGCTTTTGCACTTATGTTTGCTGGTATTTTGGACGCAGATGCCACCGGCTGGATTCTGTTTGGCAGCATACTGGGGGCCTTTCTGGCATTCGGTATATTAAACATTATTTTCCATATGGATTTTCGTGCTTTTTTTAAATATAAATGGGAAATGGCACTTACCATTATAGTTGCCTGCCTGGTATTCCCCATATTCAAATATGATTTGACCGGATTTAACCAGAGACTTCCCAAATCAGACGATATTTCAGAGGTACATTATTCCTTATATGGATTTTATGAGTACTATGATGTGAACAGGCGCACGATATCTTATGAAGATACTGCCGATTTGTATCGGCTGCTCGATGCGCTGACCGATGAATCCCATCTGCAGTCCGATTACGGTGAAAGGCTGTCCATTGACATTGACCTGAAAAACGGACACACTTTCAGCCGCTCCTATCGTCTGCAGGAATCTGATTTGGAACTGTTACGTCCGATTATTGAAGATGAAAAGTATATGAAGGCATACTATCCATGTTCCACGGGACAACTGGGAATGCCCTCCAGCATGACCTTAGATCCCCAGAACACCAATACTTCCTACAATAACTTAACAGACACACAGATAAAAACTATTATGGAGGCCTACTATATTGATTTTGCCGAACACTCTTCTCTGGAGGAACTGACAGGCGGCATTACCGTCTGTGAAATTACCGTGTTCTACCAGCAGGAATCAAACTATCGGTATGGTGAACCATACTATATCAACCGCGGCAATCTTCATGTGTACGATACCTACACAAACACCATAGCTGCCATCCGGGAATGTTTCCCCGACTGTGTGCTCACGCTGGAAGATATGGATATTGAATTTGTGGAATTCCTCCCGGAGATAAACCTTTCTTATCCAAAAGACGCTTTGTATTCCTATTTTGGAGTGAATGGTTATGTTGATTACGATACCTATGTAGAGGAATACGAAGACAATAATTTGCAAACTGCCGATACCTATTCCCATGAGGATGTGGATATCTATTCTTCTGAACGTTACTGTGCAGCCATCAGTGACCCGGATGAGATTGCAGACCTTCTTCCATATCTCCATGCAGGAAACAAGCGTTACTGTGCTTTCCCTTCCCTGACAAATCAGAACATTTATCTGGGTGAGATTTATCTGACAAACGGAAATACCGTCTCCTGTTATGTAAAAGCAGGCGAACTTCCCAGGGAATGGATTGATAAAATAAGCATCGGGCAGTCACAATACCATCCTTACTATGGCAGATAGACAAAAAACAGACTTCGCCTATTCAAATCCCCCGCCCCTAAATCTTGAGGAGTGGGGGATTTCTGTTGCATAGTTTTGCATAGTTTTTTATATATAACGAAATTCCGTTCTTGCCTAAACACATCTTCCATGCTATACTTTATTCAAAGCATAAATTTCAATCATTTAGTACTTTCAAGTCATTCTATTTCAAATCTGAAAATCTATGCTTTACACCACCCAAAGTGAAAGCAGGAGATTTTCAGGAACCTCCTGCGAAGGAGAACAAATGAATTATGCATCTTTAAAGTACGATGATGTTTTCCGTGAGGTATTCTCACATGAAAGCATCAGAAAACAGTTTATCAGCGACGTGACGGGGATACCGCTTCACAGCATCCGCTCCGTACGCCTGGACAGCCCCTTCCTATGGAAGAAGCACCGCAGACAGAAGCAGGGTGGAGGGAACCCATTTATGCGGACTTATCGAGGGCTGAATTTGAGAAATACCTCTGATATTATTGAAATTCCATAAGCTGAATCAAATACCATGGAATTCAAAGAATCCACCAGAACTTTAATTTAAGACTGGTGGATTTCTTATGCTTTACTTTGATATACTTTTATGATTACTCTTTAATCTTGTCAATATCTGTAAGGTTTACACCGGAAACCCGTAATAATGCTTTGATTGTAAGATATTCATCTTTCAATTTAGCATATGTTTCTTTAGCATTTTCTTTTTTTGCTAAAATCATATATTCCTGAATCTTTCTAAAGTCATCAAGCGCTTGTTTTGTTACTTCTATACCAGTTGGCATATAATCACCCACTTTCTATATTGTGACTTGTATTGATTGCTACAGTGTAAATATACCACAACTCGGATGCAAAGTCTATTCCATTGTCATTTGAGTTTCCCCATTTTTTCATCTGTAAATAAAAATGCAAAAACACTGACCTTTTGTTATAATTAAATCACGGCAAATAACCATATAAAAGGAGTGTTTTTGCATGATTAATTATAACAGATTAGGTTATGAAATTAAAAGGGATTTTACCAGTTTTT
>CAZRZM010000106.1:0-11229 GCA_964604575.1 uncultured Acetatifactor sp. | reverse complement strand
TCTTTTTAGGTGACTGTATGCTATGGAAGCAAGACTCTATTGATTTTGGCAGCCTTTGCTGACAAAATCAATGTCCCAGAGGCTTGCTGGAATGCCCAGCATAATGACACCTAAAAAGATACCTGCCCGCGCTGTCACCCGCAACAACCCCCGACGTCCCCAACTTACTCCGCACCCCCCACCCTATAAATAACATACTTACAAATAGGATTCCCCATGGCGGAAAACTTCTCCTCATACTCCGTCATCACATTGTCCCGCATCAGTTTCTCATCCTTATGCAAATCATAACTGATAACCTCTGCTTTCCAGCCTGCAGGCTCCAGCTCCTCCACTGCGAAATCAAACAACGCCCGATTATCCGTCTTAAATTCCAGATAACTGTCCGCCTTCAAAATCACATCATATCTGGCAAGAAACTCTCTGGAAGGCAGACGCCTTTTGGCATGTCGGTCTTTGGGCCATGGGTCGGAGAAATTCAGGTAAATTTTATCCACCTCTCCCCTGTCAAACACCTTCGTAATATCTTCCGCGTCCATACGGATAAACTTTAAATTGGGAAGCTCGTCCTCCTCCATCTTCTGAATCGCACGAAGAAGCACACTGGAATACTTCTCAATTCCCACATAATTAATATCTGGATGCTCTTTAGCCATAGTATATATAAATTTACCCTTCCCCATACCAATTTCAATATGAATCGGGTTACTGTTTCCAAAAATATCTTTCCATGTGCCCGGACACTGCTCCAGACTCTCCTCTTTCACTACATAAGGGCTCCTGGCAATCATTTCCCTTGACCCGGTTATGTTCCGTAATCTCATCTGTTTTGACACCTTTCCCGCTTCTCGTCTGCTCATTCTTCACTATTCAATTTACTCTGTTTCCCATTTCTTGTCAATCACAACGAATTGGCATGACAGGAAGCCCTGCGTTCGCAAAAATGACTACCTGGCGGCGGTTTTACGAACCGGCTCGGAACAGTTACATTAATTTTTTTTTAAATTTTGACATTAGCACTATAGTTTTTCTATAAAATAGTGTATCATAGATAAAGATGAATTCCCTTTAACTATTACATTACAAACTATTACGAATACTACGAAAATACAAGGATAACATAAATGTCACATAATAATATATTTTTACAAAAACTGTTCCGGCGCACCTTCGCGGGCATCAGCATGGCTGCCTTACTGTTCGTCCAGACAGTTCCCGTTCATGCCACTTCCATCAAAGAAACCAACATTGCCATAAATCAGGCAATTCCCATAGAATCAAACCAAACCCAGGACTGGCCGGAGGGTCCGGTGGTAAACGCCGCTTCTGCTATTTTAATGGAAGCAGATACCGGAACCATTCTTTATGCCAAAGATATCCACGCACATCATTATCCTGCCAGTACCACCAAAATACTGACTACACTGATTGCCTCCGAACGCTGCTCCCTGAACGAGATAGTCACTTTTTCCAGCGATGCGGTATTCGGCATTCCCAAGGACAGTAATCATATCGCCATGGATGTGGGGGACACGCTGACTATGGAGCAGTGTCTCAATGCCATATTGATTCGTTCTGCCAACGAGGTATCCTATGCGGTGGCCGAGCATATCGGAGAGACCTGGAGCGGATTTGCAGATATCATGAATGCCCGCGCCAAAGAACTGGGCTGTGTGGACTCCAATTTTGTCAATCCCAACGGACTGCCGGATGAAAACCATTATACCAGCGCCTACGATTTAGCCATGATAGGAAGAGCTTTTTTTGCCAATGAAATGCTCTGCAAAATGACTACAACCTCCCAGCTCATCATTCCCAAGGAAGAAGAGGACTTGCTGGAGTGGAATAAAATGGAATTGCTTCCCGGCCGTACTTATGCCTACGAGTATCTGGTGGGCTGCAAAACCGGTTACACCAATGACGCCCGCAGCACACTGGTTTCCTGCGCTGAAAAAGACGGTCTGAAGCTTATCTGTGTGGTCTTAAAAGATGAGAGTCCTTCCCACTATGAGGACACTATAGCACTTTTTGACTACGGATTTGGCAATTTCGACAAGATTAATATTTCACAGACAGAAACAAAATATAACATTGACGATGCCGGATATTTTTACAGCGACAACGATATCTTTGGCAATTCAGAGCCTATGCTCTCCCTGAACAAAGAAAGCTGTGTGATTCTGCCCAAGACAGCCGAATTTTCCGATACGGTGTCCAGCATATCCTATGAGACCAATAATGACAGACAGGCTGCCATAATAACCTACACATATCATGGTATACCGGTAGGCTCCGCTTCTGTAGACCTGCATAAAAGTACGGAACCAAATTACACATTTGATGCTTCTGCGGATTCCTCTGAGGTTCCCATGGCGGAAGGCAGTATAAATAACGAAACAGAAACCGAAGAAACCTCTTTTATATTTATCAACGTTTTCAAAGTTTTATTATGGATTGTAATTATCGCAGGGGGAATCGGCGCAGTTGTATTTTTCGTCTGGTTTATAAAAAATACGCAATTTAACACCAGACGAAACAACAGGCGTTCCTGGATATGGAACCGACTGCGAAGACGTAACTCCTACCAGACCAGAAATCAGAGTTTAAAGGAAAAACGAAAAGCCCAAATCCGGCAGGCGAAAAAACGCCGCAGAGGCAAACGTCCAAACAGATTCAGGGACTATGACTTCTAAAGTCATAATCCCTGTTTGTCTATTCTTTTTTCTATTCCTCTTTTCCCTTGCGTCTTCTGTGCAGCTCTCTGGCATGGATTTTCCGCTCTGCCAGAACATCCACTTCCTCTTTTGTGATAAATTTTGTAGTTTTTACCACATAATAGCCGCCGTTCTCCGCCTTGCGGACCCGGATTTTCCCTTTGAGAAACCCATGTTTTTCACAGTACGCCACGCAGTAATAATTTCTGCCATTCACAGAGAACCACTTAATGCGTTTACGCAGATTGCGGTGGCACAGATAGCACTTGCTGGAAAACACCTCTTTGTCTGCAAAGGCTTCCTGCTTATCCGGAAATGTACGGGATATATATTTCATATAAGTATCAAACTGGACCTTTATCTCACTGTCCCTGTCTTTGGGTGGAGTGTATACATCATAAGATACATTTTTCAATATCCCAATGTCCTTTTTAATCACTGCAGCTAAAATCTTGGCGGTATAGTAAGCATCACTGAACGCTCTGTGAAAAGGAATATCTTTCTCTATACCCAGATAATCAATGGCATACTCCAGCGCGCGCCTTGTCTTGCGGTCCTCGTAAGCAATGCTGAACAATTTCTGGACATCCAGAAAAGTAATGGGGCCATCTGTCAGGGGCTCCATATTATGATATCTCATATTACGCTGAAATTCTGTTAAATCCATTGCGCCCCAGGTACAGAAAATAATTTCGTCGCCGCACCAGTCCAAAAATTCTTTGGCAACCTCCACAAATGGTCTGCCACGTTCCAGCTCCTCCATCTGCATATGAATCAACTTACTGGTAATGTGGTGCATCTCCTGATACACCACCGGTCTTATCAGCTCATTAAATTCACTTATCATGACACACTCGTCACTTAATTTAATGGCACCAATCTCAATAATCTCAAACGGAAGTTTTGTTATCTCTTCCTCTTCCCCCGAATTACTCTGATTCCACTCCAAATCCAACACAATATAATCCATGCTACTGCCTCCGGCAAATTAATAAGCTCGACCCCAGTAAACCATCTTCTTCGCAGGTTTTCCGCAACATACACATGTGTCTGCAATCTGCTCCTGCTCAAAAGGCATACAACGACTTGTTACACTTAATTTCTCTTTGATTATATCCTCACAAGCCTGCTCCCCACACCACATTGCTTTGACAAAACCAGACTTCTCTTTGAAAATCTGCTCAAACGAAACCCTGTCAACAGCAGTATAAGTATGCTCATCACGGTGTGCTCTTGCCCGCTCCAGCATTTCCTTCTGCATGGTATCCAGCAGTTCACCAACTTTTGTTTCCAGCTCATCCAGGGCTACTTCTATCTTCTCTCTGGTATCACGGCGGCAGATTACACATTTACCCGCCTCTATATCCTTCGGTCCAATTTCCACACGCAGGCAGTATCCTCTCATTTCTGCCTCCGCAAATTTCCAGCCCGGCGTCTTATCCGAATCATCTACTTTCACCCGGTAATCCCTGCCCAGCCTGTCGCGAAGCTCATATGCCTTCTCAAGCACCCCTTCTTTTTTCTGCTGGATGGGTATGATACATACCTGAACCGGAGCCACTCTGGGAGGCATCACCAGTCCCTCGTTATCTCCATGCACCATGATAATCGCGCCAATCAGACGAGTCGTCATACCCCATGATGTCTGATGAACGTATTTTAAGGTATTATCTTTATCTGTAAACTGTATATCAAATGCCTTCGCAAAACCATCCCCGAAATTGTGGCTGGTTCCTGACTGAAGCGCCTTACCGTCGTGCATCAGTGCCTCAATGGTATAGGTGGCTATCGCTCCGGCAAATTTTTCTTTGTCCGTTTTCTGTCCTTTAATAACGGGAATTGCCAGAACCTCCTCACAGAAATCCGCATACACATTCAACATCTGGATAGTCCTTGCCTCCGCCTCCTCTGCGGTGGCATGTGCGGTATGTCCCTCCTGCCACAGAAACTCCCTGGAACGCAGGAACGGTCTTGTCTCCTTCTCCCAGCGCACCACAGAACACCACTGGTTATATACCTTGGGAAGGTCTCTGTAGGAATGAATATCATTTTTATAAAAATCGCAGAACAGCGTTTCGGAAGTAGGACGTACGCACATTCTCTCCTGCAGTTCATTTAATCCGCCATGGGTGACCCATGCCACTTCGGGAGCGAATCCTTCTACATGGTCTTTCTCTTTCTGCAGCAATGATTCCGGAATAAACATGGGAAGGTATACATTTTCCACACCTGTCTCTTTAAATCTGGCATCCAACTGTTTCTGAATCAGTTCCCAGACTGCATATCCGGCGGGCTTGATTACCATACATCCCTTTACACTGGTATAATCAATCAATTCTGCCTTTTTAACCACATCTGTGTACCACTGGGCAAAATCCACATCCATGGAAGTAATGGCTTCCACCATCTTTTTTGTTGTGTTCTGTACATCCTTTGCCATTTTCGTTTTCTCCTTTTCTCCTCATTCTCCGCTATAATCCTATAAAAAAAGAAGCCTTCATCCCCAAAGGGACCGAAGACTTCGGCGGTACCACCCTAATTGATGCTCACGCATCCAGCTCACTGTCGTTAACGCCGGCTTACGTTACACTTACATTTTCCACTGTATGAAAATCTCATGTAAGACTCCAAGGCAGGTTCCATATCTTCCATATAAGGACCTCTCAGCCACATGTAATACATGTCACGTCCTCTCTCTGGGATATTCCGGATATGTACTAATCCTTTTCCACGTCGTTTTTATTATAATTATGTATGTGATTGTAGAGCATTCCCTCCGGGTTTGTCAAGGGCTACTTTAGGAACTTCTCATCAATCTTATCTGCCAGCGATGCAGAATCCCCCATTTTGGCGCGCGCCTGCTCCTTCTGTATCTCCATTCTCTGTATCCCTTGGGTATCACCAGTCACTTCGTATGCGCGGTGAAAAAATGCTGCATTATAATATTGGGCAATTCCATAACATTCTGCCAGCTTTCTGCCTGCCTTTTCCTTATTTTGCAAGTTTGTATAGTAGCTGTCAACTATATGGGCATACTCCTCTTCTCTCAAGTAATAGTAAAACGAATCCTCACTATAAATAATGGAGGACGCGTCTGCAAACTGCTTTATTGTATAACACAGAGAGCCTGCCAGTATCACCGCAAAAATAATAATAACAATATTTAATACCATAACCACCAGTCGTCTTTTCTGTTCCGTAAAACTATTCATCAGCCTTCCTCACATTCCGCCGCATAAGCGGCATTCTATTTAAAGGAACTTTGGGACGCACAGCGTCACAAATTCCGGGGTTGAAAATTTCAATTTTCAACCTTCTCTCCCTCTTCTATCAACATTGCAATTTTCGCTCTGGACATGCTTTCCAGAGAAGCTGCTTCCTCTTCCGTAAAATGGCAGTAGGTGCGCAGCAATGCCTGAATGTCACTCTCCATATCTTTCATTATCCGCACCGTCTTCTCCGTATCCAGATTATCAATATAAGTATAACGTTCCAAACTCATGGTATCATAGAAATGCCCTATGAAATCGGCTATATTTCCCACATATAAATCTGTGGCATATTCCTCTTCCATATCTGTGTAATTCATGATATTCTGACAAATGTTGCTATAATCATTGGCAGCATGAATCAACGGGATATAAGATTCATACTCATGATGTTTGCTGTCATAACCATATCCGGATATCTGATGTCTGGAACAAAATGCTGAAAAATCCCTGAATTCTTTATTTTCCAGATATTCCTCCATCTGTTCTGTATATGCCTTGTGACGAACGGCAGCGTATCTTGCTCCTATATTTCTGCGGACAGAGTAGGCGTTACCTCCAATCCATATAAATACAAATATCAGTATCAGTATTACAGCAAGGGCAACAACCCGGATGGAAACTTCTGCATAGTTTTTCGTTACGGCATACACATCCCCCTTTGTCTCCTCATACACACTGTCGTAGTGGCGCATGTCTTCAATATGCTTCCTGGCATGTTCGTTGGGTCTGCCGCAATAGGGGCAGTACTCATTTTCCAGAGATAATGTTCCTCCACAATATTCACACTTCATCTTCTACTCTCCTTTGTACCACTTTTCTATGTACTCGTCACAATCCGACATGGCTATATACCCCTTTTGGTCTCTCAATTTCTGGTAAAAGCTTTCATATTCCTCATCACTCATTTCCCATCTGTTCCGAAATTCCTCTTTGACTGTTCCTGCATAGGCCTCCAGAATTTCCTTATCTTCCTCTGTCAAATTCTCTTCAAATTGCATCCCCTGCACTCTGAGCGCATCATAAAAAACACTCCCACAATAACCCTGGGAATATATCTCCCGCAGATTCTCTATCTTATAATCTTCTTTAAGCTGCCTAATCTGTTTATAATAGCTTACAAAAGTACAATGTCCCCACTCCCAGACAGGTCTGTCTTCCTCTACCGCCTGCTCCATAAACACCGCCAGCTCATCATATTTTCCTGCATCATACATTTCCTGCATTACAGGGTAATTTTGTGCCTGCCACAGATAGTCTTTCCTGACATCTCTGTCATGTCGATGCTGCATCCAATAAATCACACCGGCACACACTAATCCGAAAAACAAGATAAATGCCAATACCACTATCAGAGATTTCGCCAGCCTCCTGGCAGCTACTTTCGTCTCCTGCACCGGAACCTCCGTCAAATCCTCCAAATCACTGCGTACTTCTTCAAGCTGTTCCATATATGCGGCTTCCGCACCTTTGATATTGGTGGAATCACAGTAAGGGCATTTTGTAAGATTATCTTCGTATTCGCCTCCACAATAGACACAAACAATTTTTGTTGCCATAATCTCCTTGCCTTTCTTTATCGCTGCATAATAACTACCATCCCTGCACCACACCATAGCAGATACAGACCACAAACTGTACCAGCACTGCTGCAATAAAAGGAATTTTCCTGCGGAAGGCTGCCCAGATACTTCCAAAAGCCAGCCCATATCCACTCATCAGTAAAACCTGCCACAGCCATTCGCCTGCATTCTGATACACCTCGCCCGTATAGGGATGGTACATCATCCAGCGGAAAAAAGACATAACACCCAGCCACCAGTTTTCCCGCAGGAAAACGCTGCAGACAATCTCTATCAGCACAGCAATCCCCACTGCACCCAGCCACAGATACCGCCGTCCGGATTTATCCTTTTTTTCATATATCCGGTAAGCCACTATCGCCGGTATCGCGAAAACAGGCTGTATTGCCATCCCCACTCCCATTAATATTATGGCAGGGAAATATTTTTGCCGCTGCAACAGACAGGCTCCTGCCAGGAGAAAAAGGGCGGCTACAGAATCCACCCGCGCCAGAACACAGCCACTTAAATAAATAACCGGAGCAAACAGACAGGCGGCATATGCAAAAAGCAGGGGCAGCTTCTCCATATATTTCCGCAACAGCAATACGCAGAAAACTGCCACTACAATGTCACTGAGTCCGGCAAGCCATTTCACCCCATGCAGGGGACTATACGCCACATATCCCAGCAGCCTCACTATCAGCCAGTAACTCATGGACTGGATATTTCCCTGGTGCATATCAAAATAGGGAAGATAGTCCGTTCCATAAAACCAGATATTCTGTCTTCGTATCAAAATTGCCAGGGCGGTCAGGAAAAGCGCTGCCAGTAACAGCATATGCTTTTCTGCCCAGTCAATGAGTTTTTTCTCGAACTTTATCATACAACCTCCTTACAGACTCTTTTGTGAGGAACAAATACACAGCAATATTTCCTGCTGCCAGAAAATAAGGCGATACCGTATATCCTCCCAGAAAATACTGTATATAACACTGCACGGAAATCAGTGCCAGTACCGCCGCCGGAACTCTCATTCGGGGCTTTACCACCGCATAGGCGATAAAGAGTAATTCCGCCAGATAATTATAACGCTCATGCATACAAGGCAGGAACATTACACAGGTCATAGCCGTCCACACAAAATATTCCAGATAATCCGTACCGGTATGCTTACTGCCGCTCTGCACCACCAAAACCGCATACAGCAGCAAGGCAACCAGCATCATACTGATAGCCACAATACCAAAAGCATAATAAGGCAGTTCCTGAAAATAAGTCCAAATATTGGGATAAAAATAATACATAAACGGGTATTCTCCCATCTGCCCTTTATATACCGTCAATGCAATATCAAAACCGCATCCGGCAGCAATGGCAGGAATACACAGAATCTGCATGGTAACCGGAATCCATAACAGATGCAGGGCTGAAAACTTCTTTTTGCACCAGTACAATATCGCCAGAATGGGCAGGGCAAATACCGCCTGCAGCTTCATGGAAAAAGCAAAGCCGTACGCAATCATACCCTTTACGGGCTTATCCTTTAGAACCAGATAATAGCTTAACAGGGCAAACGCCGCATAGATGCCATCACTCTGCGCCAGAAAGCCACTGTTGATTACAGTTATGGGACAGCATAAAATCAGGCCATACGTCACCAGGCCATAAAAATATTTTTTCTGCCCGGCGCAGTCCATTATAATTGCCGCCAGAACCCCCGCACTTAGATAATCAAAGACAATGGAAAGAAACTTAATACTGATAATCGGCTCCACCGGAAGATAGGTCAAAACCAGCATCGCGGTCACATAGGGCAGATTATAATTTCCCTCGAACTCCAGCAGGGCGCGAAGTGTCCCCACCTCTTTTAATTTGGCGTACCAGGCAGACAGACACATCTGGTAATCAACACCCTCATACCGGATTCCCAGCAGACGACATACCAGTCCCACCACCGACAATACCACTATCCCATATATAAATGTCCGCTTTCCAATGTCCTTTTTCATTCCTGTCCTCACTTCTGCCAGTCCCTCTTTTAAACCACAATCCGAAATCCATCTTCCCAGACACCGCCACTCTCCACACGATTCGTATACGGTCTCTCTTCCAGACTTCCCTGATAACCCTTACTGTCACAGATTCCCCACCATGGCTCAATACAGATATAGGACGCCCCATTGTCCGGCATGGACCAGATACCCCATATAGGACAATCCGCTTCCATACGCACATACTCTTTTCCAGTCCTGTCCAATAATGACACTGCTGTCACACCTTCCCCGGCAAGCACCACTGCGTCCTGGTCAAATATGTGCTCTGTCACCGGAAACACACCCTCCTGAACCGCTATTTCATAAGTATCGCCCATAATAAAACCATCCGGCACGCCTATTATCCGGGATGTCACTTCCGATTTATTTTCCGCACCATATAATTTCACAGAACAGTCCGTCCGCTTTCCTTCCCTTTTTCCATCAATTACCAGGGGACAGGCAAACGCAGGATGCCCTCCCATGGAAAAATACATGGTACGCTCCCCGCAGTTATGCAGACGCCAGGTTTCCTTTAAACTGCTGCCCTCCAGCCTGTATTCCACTTCCAGCCGGAAAACAAAAGGATACTTCCGCAACGTGTTCTCATCACTTTCCACCGCAAATACAGCCTTATCACTTTCTTTGGAAACTACCCCAAATTCCATATCTCTGGCAAATCCATGCTTATCCATCTCATAAAATTTTCCCTGAAAACGAAAACCCGCTTTCTCCAGCTTTCCAATAAAAGGGAATAAAATAGGCGATGTCTTACCCCAGTACGCCGGGTCTGCCTCCCACATATACTCCTGACCCGACTCCTTTTTCACCAAAGATTTCAACTCTGCCCCAAAACTCTCTATTTCCGCACACAACATTTCATTTTCCAATACAATACGCATACATACCCCTCTTTTCCTATATTATTTTTTACTATTATTCTTTAAGCAACCGCCCAGTCCATCATTCCTCATATGCCCTGACACAGCCACCATGACATACATATACACCTATCATACAATTTTTCCCCCAACTGCACAATCCTTTTTTATTCTCATTATTTCATGGCAGGTATTATAATGGATATTTATATTGACATACGGATATACTTTGTATATATTATAAATAAAGGTATATCCGTTGTATATACTTACAAGAGAAGGACTACGAATATGAATGCAAATACGATGACAAAAGAGCAGACAAATGAAATTTTAAGCACTTATACAACACAAACTGTTATAAGGAAGTGGGGCAACAGTCAGGGAATCCGATTATCAAAAGAAATACTGTCACAGATGAATTTACAAGAAGACGATACAATAGGGATAAGTATATATGACGGGAAAATGACGATTGAAAAAGTCAATAAGCCGAAATACCTTAATTTGCAGGAAAGGTTGGAAGCATTCTACAAAAGACCGATTGAAGAAATTTATGTTGAAAGCACACAAGAGGTTGATGTAGGTGAACCAGTAGGGAATGAGCAGTGGTAACTTATAAACAAGGTGATATTATTGTTATGGATTTTAATCCTCAAAAAGGTCATGAACAGAGCGGAAGAAGACCAGCAATTGTTTTGAGCAATGATATTCTAAATCAACACAGTTCAGTAGCATTTGTTTGTCCTATAACCAATACCAAAAAA
>CAZRZM010000105.1:0-11390 GCA_964604575.1 uncultured Acetatifactor sp. | reverse complement strand
CCATGCCACTCAATCAGTTCATGGGGCACTCCTGCATGAGTATGAATCGCATAAATAATTCCCTGCACACTTCTGGGTATTACCGCACCCGCATAATTGACACCATATCCCATGGTATCGCAGGCGCGCACTTTAATGGGAATTTTATACTCCTCCATCAGTTTCATAAGTTCCAGACAGAAAGGAACCACATATCCGTATATATCTGCCCTTGTGATATCCTCCAAATGGCACCGCGGGCTGATTCCCTCCTCCAGACACTCACGGATAACGCTGAGATAATGCTCCATCGCTTGTTTTCTTGTCATTTTCAGCTTCAGAAAAATATGATAATCGGAACAGCTTACCAGAATTCCGGTTTCCTTCATTCCAATCTCTTTTACCAGCTTGAAATCCTCCTTACTGGCGCGAATCCAGCTTGTTACCTCCGGGAACTGATATCCCCGCTCCATACACTGGTATACGGCATCCCTGTCCTTTTTACTGTATAAAAAGAACTCACTGGCACGAATCATTCCTTCCGGTCCGCCCAATTTATGTAAATAATCATAAATTGTTACAATCTGCTCAGTGGTATAAGGAGCCCGGGACTGCTGTCCGTCCCGAAACGTAGTATCTGTAATCCATATTTCTTTTGGCATATTGTGGGGAACAATTCTGTCATTAAAAGGAATCTTGGGAATCTCCGAATAAGGAAACATATTGCGGAATACATTAGGTTTCGCCACATCATCCAGCAAGTACATATGCTCCTCTATCTCTAATAAATTATTTTTGGTATTCATCGAAACCGGTCTGTTTTCAAATGTATCATCTGCTCTCATACTGCACCATACCTTTCTGACAAAATCACAGCCATCCTGTTTTTGTACAAATTAATTGCCTCGTATAATTGTATACAATCATACGAGGCATGTCAATATCTTTTGCAATAAACTGTTACAGTAAAACTGCAAATATAGTTACTGTTCACTCCAGCAAATGCCTGATATTCACCATTCCCCAGCCCTGCTTATTCCATGGCTCCCCCAAATCAGTGGCAGTAAAGGTCAGCTTCTGTTTCCACTCCTCATTTGTCATATCCGGATACTTTTCAAAGGTGAGCGCCGCCGCTCCTGCAATAATGGGAGTTGCCATGGACGTGCCACTTTTGGCGGTATAAGCTTCTATCACCATGCCGCTCTTCCGTTTCCAGAAACGGTTACAGGATACAATATCCGTCCCCGGTGCCACAATATCAGGCTTCCTTATGGCAGACAGCGCCACACCTCTCCCGGAATATGTCTCACATCGTCTGGGATTCCATCTACAAAATTCCCCATCATGACAGCCCACTGTTATCAGTTTTCTGCTCACTCCCAGACCCGATATACTGCCACCTGCCGGACCTTTATTTCCTGCTGCACACACGATGGTAATTCCCTTATCCCACAGCAGCTCCATCTGCTCTCTAAGAGCCGCTTCTTTTCTGCCATCATGTAAATCACCAATACCAATAGATATATTTAAAATACGAATCCCATATTGTTTATAAATACTCTCTATCCATTTTAAACCTGCCAGCATCTGTTCTGTAGTTCCATCGCCCTGCTCATCCAGTACTTTCCCCACTACCAGACCTGCTCCGGGAGCCATTCCGGCATATTTTCCATTTGAAATAACCCCATCACCACAAACAATGCCGCACACATGTGTTCCATGTCCGCAGTCATCATACATCATTTGTCTTCCATTTACAAAATCCCGAAACGCCAGAAGTTTTCCGGTTAAATCAGGATGTCTTCCAATACCTGTATCAAGCACTGCAACCGTTACTCCTTTGCCTGTGAGTCCCCTGCATTCCGGAGCTGTCATTTCTAATTGATTTTTCACACGTTGCATAATAAGAAAAAATTGCCCCGCATATACTTATCTTATTGTATGCGAAGCAATTTTTATGTTTCATTTGTATTTACATATCACTTTTTCTTATAAAAAATACATCCCAGTCCTAACAGAAGCAGACTTAAGCCCACCATCCATTGCAGTAACACTAAAGCTTTCCCCAGACTTATTTCTCCAGTCCGGACATTTGACGGACCAGCCCCAGGATTTGCACTCATGCTGGAAAAGGTAACACTTTCCTCTACAATAGCAGTACTGTTGTCAAAGGCGGTACCGTCTCCGTAAACTGCAAAATCTGCCGGACGGCTGGTAGCAAATTTCACATAATCTTTCCCATCCATCAGAGTTCTCTCAGACGGAAGCTTTTCCAACTGACCGTTTCTGTCCAGTGCTACCACTGCAATATTCTCAGACTGTAAACTGTCAGGAACCGGTATTCTGATTACCAGATTCTGCCTGCCCAGCTTTGTAAGGGGAATAGTACTGTTATCCATAAACCGCATCCGATAGCATACTGCACTCTCAGGCAAATCTGTTCCATAAATTCTCTGATAAGCCCTCTGCATTGCTGCAGTGCTGTCTGAATCATTATCCGGTGCAATCTCCAGCGCATAATTCCTGAGTGCTCCTTCTAACTGTGCATATCCTCCTTCTATTCCACTGACTACAACTCCAGGCTCTAAGGTCTCCGGTGTCACATCACGGTAATCTTCATTGGACAAACGTTCTGCGGTGTTTTCATGAGTCACCTGCGGTGTTTCTCCCTGATATTCCACAGTAACAGAATTTCCATATACTTGTAAGCCCATTTCCTGCACTGAAGCAGGCAGTACTACCTTTTCCAATGCACACCCCAGAAAAGCCCGGTCTTTTATCTTCTGAACATTTGCGCCCAAAGTAATTTCTTTCAGAGAACTGCAATTTACAAAAGCATCCTCACCAATCACATGGAGACTGTCGGGAAATATCACTTCCTCTATCTGGGTATTTCCCCTAAAGGCTTCTGCCGCAATCACTGTAATTCCCTCTGGAATCTCCACCCGGCTCTCCTGCCCATTGTATGCCACCAGAACATTTCCGCTGGTAAGCCAGACTTCACCACTTTCCAGAAAACGCTCCATCCACAGTGTATGGGCAAAGGCTTTCGGTTCCACTGTTTCTATCGTAGCAGGCAGTGCAATATCTGCCAGGGCTTCACAATGATAAAATGCTCCATATCCAATAGACTTTACGCCTTCGGGAATATTGATTCGGCTGACACTGCTTCTGGCAAAAGAAAACTGTCCAATCTCCTCTATCCCGGCAGCCAGCGTTACCTCCGAAAGAGAACGGCTGCGGTAATACGCCTGGTCTGCTACAATCTTTCCATCCACAATTGTGTACTTGGACAGCCCACCATTATCAGAATTGTTTTCCAATAAGTTATCAGAACTGTTTTCTGCAGTATCCTCCGGTCTGGCACTGGTACTCTCCGATATACCGCCGATAACCGTGGGACTGGTATTATCAATAAATACTACTGCCTGATTCCCCACAATTTTGGTACTTCCAAGCAGACTCCCTTCCTCAACAATGTTTCCGGGCTGTTCTGTATCCTGGGGCTTATCCTCTTCCGAACTATTGTCATCTGTATCAGTATTCGGATAATTCGACACGTCTTCGTACTCCGGCATTTCTTCCTGTCTGCCTGCGAACTCTTCCGCATACTTATCCGCAGTACTTCCCATCTCCGCATGTATCACAAGCCGGTAACAGCCGTCAAAAGAAGTATCATGAATACTGGTAACTTCCGGTGGAATGGTGATATCCGTCATATTAACACAGTCTGCAAAAGACTGGATTCCAATAGAGCGGATATTAGATGGGATAGTCATCTGCTTCAAGCCTTTACAGTTTGTAAAAACATAATCACCTATTTCTGTCAGACCCTTTCCCAGCGTCACTGTGGATAATCGGTCACATCCCCAGAAAGCATAGGCTTCTATCTGCTTTACCGAATCCGGAAGCACTATCTTTTGTATGGTATCATTTTCCTCAAAGGCGCTCTCACCAATCACTTCCACCGTATTCGGAACATTTACTGTGGTTTCTGTGCCCGCATATTTAACTAATGTACTTCCCTTCATTTGAAAATCGGAAGCAGAAGACGTCGCCGCATCCGCTTCCGATACGGGAAGCTGCATAATTACGAGAGCGGTTATGATAAACATAATACCCCATAATTTTCTTTTTCCCATCATATCGTTTCCATACTTTCCGGCAATCGCTATGCTCTTGCCTTAACTTTCTGTACCATTTTTCTATCCTTTTTCATAAACAGAACAACGGCAACACAAGCCAATCCCATGGATAAGAACCATTTAGGATGAATACCATCTCCGGTCTTAGGAGTATTATCCGATATTACGCCGGCTGTAAGATTATTAGTATCCACATAAATTACATAGGGCGAAAAATGCTCTGCTGTAAAAGTAATACAGGATACGCCGGAAATAGTGTTAAATTTAGGGCTAAGTTTATCCAGCTTATCATTTACTACACCTGCCACTTTATTATTACCTGCATATGTAATCAGGGAATCCGGCAGGGGCAGTGTAATGCTGACTGACAACCCGGTGGTATCTGTAATTTTCTTTGTTCCGGTGGAATCATACAGGCTGATATCCATGGGGAAATACTTGATATTGTCCAGATTATCCCCATACTCTGCCCTCAGTGCCTTCAGTACTGCCTCTGTTGCGGCTGCACTCTCCGTAATCTTGACAGTAAAATTATCCGAAGCTCCGTTTACCGTGGCTGATACCACACCGGTATTGGATATTCCATTCTTATCAATAACAACTGTAGTACCACCTTTATTTACAGTACCGGAATTATTCGGTCTGTTACCGGAGTTATTATTGGCATTGCCACCGCTTACCGTAGAAGATGATGTACCGCCGCCTCCGGTTTTCGCTTTATAATTTGCCGTCACGGTAACATTCCCTGCCGGCATCGTAATTACAGTCGCCGACAGTGCCGTGCTTGCAATCTTGGTGGCAGCCGGAGAAATACTCCAGTTGCTGAATTCCTGTCCGCTGGCAGGGTCATTAGCCACAATGATTGGCTGTGAACCTGCAATGTAGCTGCCCGAACCGCTTCCGTTTCTGACTGTTAATACATAATAGGTAACATTCGTAGAACCATTGCCGTTACCATTACCGTTGCCATTGTTGTCCGGCTTGTCATCTCCACCCGGCTTATCATCTCCACCTGGCTTGTCATTTCCGCTGTTATTTGCCGTATAGCCCGCCACCACATCTCTGTCGGCTGTAACGTTGGAAAGCGAAGGCATCCAGCCAGTGAATGTATATCCTTCTCTTTCCGGTCCGGAAATATTGGGTGCATTGTCCCCATCCACAACCGAATAGGTCGCATACAGTTTTCCATCATAGGTATAGTAATTCACTGTATGAATACCTGTAGTTCCATCTGCCTCATACTGGGCGTAAGTGTCAGTAGGTTCTGTAATATTGGTAGGAGAAGGAAGCCACCCCGTAAACCGATAACCGGTCTTTGTGACAGGAGCGTCAAGAATCGGTCCGCTCCCTCCCGCCTCTATATAAATAGAATAACATAGCTGCTTTTCACCTTCGTCATCATAGTAATAATATCTGACAAGGTATCCCTCCTGGTACTCCGCATATACGGTCACATCAGCCGTAATATTTGTCAATGTACCTCTCCAGCCTGTAAAAGTATAGCCGTCTCTCGTAGGCACCCTGAAATTCATCTGGGCGTCACCGCCATCCTCCACATACTCAGTTGCCCACACAGAATCATCATAATCAATATAAGTCACCAGATGTTTTCCATAGCCGTCCGGAGCGGTATTATACACTGCTGTGATAATAGTATCCTCAACGATTTCTGAATAATCCGGGTCCCAATGGGAAAAGACATACCCTTCTCTTCCAAGCGGCGTAGGTGGTGTCGCTGCTTCCCCTCCTACAACCGTCTGTGTATCCACTATCGCATATGTTCCCAGTTCCTCAACCCAGTCACGGAAAGTAACTGTATAATAATATGTGGGTACCGTTGTCTCCACCGTAAAATTATAAGCTTTCGCATAATTATATAAGTAGCTGTCCTCCGGTGCATAAATGGTAACCTGATTGTTATTCGTAGTATCTGTATTACTGGTAGTAACATTTTCATTACCACCACAGATAATACCGTCAGTACCGCCTGTCGCTATGATATTAATATTCTGTTCACCGCTGATTTCCTCCACATAGCTTCCCCTGAACGCATCGCTGTTAATGGTTACCATGGATACCTTAGATGCCGAAGGAAGCGTCGCTCTCCGTAAGGAGGTTGTATCCGCAAAGGTTCTCTCAGAAATAATACCAATCGGAGCACCGGACAAATCAATATATTTCAGGTTTGTTCCCATGAACGCCTCCACTTCCATAGACGTCACAGACGAAATATCATCATTGCCGGCATTCACTTGTTTTGTACGCCCCTCCAGACACTCGAGAAGCTTCGTCTTGCTCCCTGATGTCAGTCCGTAAATAATGGAATTCTCACATACATAATATTCACTGTTCTGAAAATCCACTTCCTCCAAACCGGAACAGCCCGCAAAAGGTCTCACACCCAGGGAAAGGACACTCGCCGGAATAGAGACATCCGCAAGCGATTTACAGCCACTGAACGCATGGTTACCGATTACAGTGGTATTGCCGCCAATATAGGCCGTCTTCAGGTTCGCATTGTCGGAAAACGCCCCCTCAGCAATGGAAGCCGTATCACCATAGAGATATATGCCCGTGAGATTTTTACATCCGGCAAAATCACTGGTCCCAGGGTCAACAACCGGATATCCATCCCTATCAGATGCTCCCGTATAGCCTGCCTCAATGGCTTTGAGACCATCACAGTAAATATTGAACTCAGGCGAATCGTCAGCATCATTTATTTTTTTATATACAAGACCATCCTCAATAGCATCCACTCCTGCAGGAATTGTCAGGCTTGTCGCAGCATTGACAAAAGCCGACTGATCCTCTGTCAACGTACCACCCTGCATGTTTGCCAGCGCATATCTGGCAGCTTCCTTTTCCTCCTCTGAAAGATAATCAGCCACTGCATAGTCGGACAAATCCGACAGAGTAGGGAAATCAACCAGTTCACTGTATCCGGTTTCTGTACTGGAATTATAATGATACCGAACCGTCACACATGTGGGCCAGCCGCTCAGATATTCAATAAAGCTGGTAGTCTGTGAGCCGTTATTGTATCGTCCCGCATAACTCATGGCATAATTATACGCGGTGCATGAATCCCCCACTGTCCCCACAAAATGCAGCTTGACTTTCGGAGTATTATTATCCCCTATCATATCACTGCTGTTCCTGCAATTATTTGCATGTACGGATACCATCTGCGTCTGGAATGCATATTCCCCGATTGATACTGTGTCCGTTTCAAAATAGACATACTCCAGATTATGGCAGCCCTGAAATGCCCTTGCCCCGATAGATGTCATTGTGGGAGAAATCGTAATCTCCCTCAAAGAGCAATGGTCCCGAAATGCGTCATCTCCAATTGACGCGATGTAATAGGGTCCAATATAATCAGGGAAATTCAGGCTTCCAACCTCGCCGTTAAATTGGGCAGAAAGCAATGTATTGGACGAATCCACCTGATAAGTAACCGTGGGACCCTCTATGCCATCCCAGTCCTTCTCCTTTTTGGTCAGTTCATATATATCCTGGTCAAGATACTTAAAAGAAATTTCATTTTCTGTACAGGTCTCGTGAATCGCTCCGGTGTCTGCACCTTCTATATAGAATTTTTCCGTCACTCCCAGCAGAAAAGCTTCCCAGTTAAAATCACAGGTAGTAGAATCAACTATATTAAAATTAGCGTTTTCTGTCCGAATCCACTCCAGGGCAGAACAGCCTTCAAAAGCACTCAGCTCTACCTTCTCACTGAATCCTTTCGGAAAAGTAAGATTTTTCAGGGATGAGCAGTCCTGAAATACATAGCTTCCCAGATAGGTCAGGGAACCGTTTCCACTGCTGACAAGATTAATCTCCTCCACGGACCAGCAGCCTTTAAACGCTCCGTCTCCAATTCCTGTTACACTGACAGGCAATGTAAAAGACTGAAGCCCCTGACAGTCCTTGAACGCATAGGCGCCAATGGTGGTAATCTTGCAGGCATCCGGCACACTGATATTTGTCATGTTCCTACAGTTATCAAAAGCATGATTACCAATGGTATCCAGACCATTACCCAACGTAATGCTCGTCATGGAAGTACAGCCGTAAAAGGCATAATCGCCGATACCGGACAAATTCTCACCCACAATCAGCGTGACAATATTACCATTGTTCCTGAAAATACCCTGGTCGGCTGACGTAATAATATCACCAACCTTCCAGCCGGTGGAAGTTCCTCCTGTGAGATACTGGTTTCCGATATACATTACTGTGGCAGCCTTGATTCTGCCATGTATTCCATCTGAACGGGCCTGTTTTAAGTCATCCATGTCAAATCCACATTCATATTTTCCACCGTTGCCCGAAGTAACAGTCTCCGCCTCCGGCTTATAATCGCTGGTGTCAAAATAATAAAGATTTGCGGCATTCTCCCACTCACTTATCCTGCTATAATAGCAGGGGGAATAATACATCCTTTTTTCTACTATCGCAAGTGTCATTACATGCTCCAACTCGGCGTATTGCCCAGGTCTTAAATTGAGATTAATCCATGACTGGGACACTTCCATTTCGTAACGGTTACCATCCCTGTAATATGTACTGTCCGGGTCTGTAACCGTAACATAATAAAGGTACTGTCCATTAGCGTCGGTTTTATATACCTCCTGCTCTATTTCCGTTGTAATATAATAGGGTGTCTCTGTCTCGTCTGTCTCATAAAAGAGATAATTGCCTGACTGTCCCACTGCAACAAAACCTGTTGCTGTACCTTCATTTTCACTATAATTCAGATAGGCATCCATCGTATCGGGAATATTCAGTGTACCGTTTGGCAGGGCACCCACACGGCTGTAGCCGAGAATCACTGCAAACTTAGTACCCGAACCATTTTCATCACCGGTGGCATCCACATATGCAAACTGAAAATCGCCGTCTCCTGTAGAATATATGGTAGTGTCAGCAGCACAGATAGGTATGCTGGAAGATACCCCTATATTCGGCAAAGAAACCGTTTCCTTCTTCGTGTTGACAAATACACTCTTTGCCGTAGCTGTTGCTGTTATAGGATAGCTTTCACTGTGTGACGAACCGGTACCATAACCGTCTTTCACCACATGTGTATAAGACTTCGTACCGTCACTGGCGATTGATATTCCCGCCTGTGCGTTACCACCCTCAATGCTGCTGGTTGGAATCGCCGCAACGACAATAGACGATGCAAGAAAAAGCGCTCCAAGCGTTTTTCTGACCCGTCTTTTTAATTTCCTTGCTTTCTTTTTTTTGTCATTTCTTTCAGCCATTTTAATCCTCCGTTATTCAGAAAAAACCTTTTCAGACTTATTCTAATCTTGTTTTACCTTTTTTGCCACCACTACAAATCTTCCATTCTTTTCCTGATAGTCACAAGTGGAAAGGGTGAGCAGTCCGTCACCGTACTGTGCCGACACTCCCGTGTCATATAGGGACACCGCCGCCATTTCCTGCATGTTGGAATCAAATTCCTGCTCACTTAAAGCATCTATAAACTGATAATATTTGAAAACAACATCTTCTTCACTGTACACTCTGGAACGAAATACATACATTATCTGATACAGTCCCTTTTCATAAATAGTATCAAACTGTATATAGGGATGTTCCTCATAGTACTCTTTCTTTTCATATAAATCAAGTTTACCGAACATCTGCCCATTTTTCATATGATGTCCATATAAAATAAAGTTAGTGCTGGGCTTTAATACATCACAATCCTTGTCCATAAAGATAGAGCCGTTCTTATCATATTCCTGATTCAGATTGTGGTCCTGATAATATTCATTATTTGTTGTCTGCATGACAGGGTAATCTATATTTGTATCGTCAATTTTCACCCATCCGATTAGCCTCTGGTTCTTATTTACCAGATTTTTATATTCATCCAGTATTTCTTTCTGTGGCTTTTCGCTCTCATCTGTGTAATGAATCACAGGGGAACTGTCGATATCCTCCGCAATTACCGGCTTTCCTTTCAGGTTTGCCAATTCTTCATAGCTGCTCCTGGTACGGTAGTTATAATAGGAATACACACCAAAATAGCCCAGACATCCCACCGCTGCTGCTCCGCAGAGCATGATAAGCCATTTTCGTCTTTTTTCCTGCCGGACCAGCTCTGCCTGCACATAGGCATCCAGACTTTCATCACCCGCATCTGCTTTATTCCCCGCATCTGGTTTTTTCCGGGTATTTGCTTTCTGCCGGATGTCTGACTTTTTATCGGGGCGTCTGCCCTTTTTTCCCTTCTCTTTTTCCTCCGCCCTGCGGATTCTCTCGTCCAGTTCTTCCTCAAAGTCCTGACCCAGAAGCGTCAGAAACCGGTACTTTCCACTCTGCAGCTCCTCTCTTAGCCGTTTAAGCTGTGCGGCATTGTAATTCTCCGTCTGCTTTCTGAGCTCATCTATTACCGTCTTATCTCTACTGGCGCGCGCATAATCCATTTGGGTGCGGAAATGTCTTCCCTCTATAATATATTCTTTCTGTACCATAACAATAACCCTGCTCCAGTGTGAAGCAATTAATCCTATAATACCTATTTTACTATATGTTGAAATTAATGCAAGTCTTTTATCCATATATGGTGCGAATAAATTTTAGAAATTTTATCCAAAAACGCTGGAAACATTGACATGCCGCCATGCATACAATAAAGCATAAATAAAATTTGGAGGCTTTTTTATGAGCGATTTATCTGCTACAAA
Source organism: uncultured Acetatifactor sp. (assembly GCA_964604575.1). Taxonomy (GTDB): domain Bacteria; phylum Bacillota; class Clostridia; order Lachnospirales; family Lachnospiraceae; genus Acetatifactor. The sequence goes on along the minus strand of CAZRZM010000105.1, from coordinate 559 downwards.
CTGTGGATGCAACAATAATACCTGTGGAAACAATAACGGTATTCTGGGTGGTGGCTGTGGCTGTACCTGGATTATTCTTCTGTTATTATTCTGCGGCGGCGGAAACGGCATCTGCGGTGGCAATAACTGTGGCTGCGGCTGTGGAAACGGCATTTTCGGCGGCAACGACAACAACTGCTGTGACTGGCTGATCTGGATTATCCTGCTTTCCTGTCTCTGCGGCAACAATAACTGCGGATGCTAATGCGGTAGCCGGTTACGATTGAACTACATTCCAAGTTTGAGATAGGCTCCCATGCGGAGCCTATTTCTATCATACAGATAAGTTCGTCTAATATGACAAAATTTACTTATGGGTATAAGTCATTCACATGATACATACATTAATAGAAAACTCTTTGATGGAGGCAGCCAATGGGAGAAAGCGGTCAGGATAAAATTTCAGCCTTCGATACCCTCTTTACCAATAACCACATCCAGATGCTTAAAATATTATACAGCCATCTGGATAAAAATACCCAAAAAACCATCGCTGTCTACATAAAATTTTTGGAGTTAC
>CAZRZM010000104.1:0-11448 GCA_964604575.1 uncultured Acetatifactor sp. | reverse complement strand
CTCTGCTGTGGGATGATTCAAAAAATTAAATGCTTCTAGTATTATTTCTCTTTGTCTGGAATATTTTTTCATTTAAAACCATGTATCCTGCTATTTATTCCGGTAATTGCATATAGCATATATAAAGTAATGGATAAAACTATGCTGGGAATGATGGCAGGAACGACATCCCTGGGATATTATGAAAATGCCGAAAAAATCATTAATATTCCGACTAGTTTAGTTGCTGCATTAGGAACGGTCAGTCTCCCGGCTATGTCACGGAAGGTGAAAAAAGAGTATTATACAGGTATTTGTGAAAATTTTAAGATTAGTTTTTCTTTTGTCACTCCTATGGTGGTTGGAATTATGGCTGTGAGCAAGGACCTTTCCTTACTGTTTTTTGGAAAGGAATTTGTAAAAAGTGCAGACATATTATTTTTATTAGCTCCGACTGTTCTGTTGGATTCCATAACAGCGGTTTTACGTACCTGTTATATCATTCCGCAAAATAAAGAAAACATTTATATTTTATCAACAGTTTCCGGGGCAGTTTTAAATTTTGCAGTAAATAGTTTATTGATTCCCGGGATGGGATATTATGGAGCATGTATAGGTACTATTGTTGCAGTGTCCGCGGTTATGGCAGTACAACTTTTTTTTGTAAAAAAAATGATTACGGTCAAAAAGATTCTCTCTATTTTTTCTCCCATTTTTTTAAAAGCTTTGATTATGCTGATAGTAATAGAGATTTTAGGAGTTTTAATACAAGAAGATATTCTAAGATTATCTGTTCAGGTGATAATGGGTGGGGGATGTTATTTCTTTATGAATTATAAGTTCTTTGTATATGAGTTTTTGAAAAGACCCTGCAGAAAACATAATAAGAGAGAGTAGAAACTCCAAGTAATCTTAGAAAAAATGATTATAAGACCAAACATCCTCAACTTTTGAAGATGGAGATAAATAAGTTTGTAATAGAGAAGATATACAAACACCATTTCAGAGGTATTCCTCAAATTCAGCTCTTGACAGGTCTGCGTAGACTGGATTCTGCGTTACCCGGGCATAAATGGCATCGGAATCTGCACAAAACTCCTTTAAGGTGTTGATGAGGGCACTGAGACCTTCTTTTAGACCTTCCCGTAGTCCTTCTGTTTCTTTCTCTTTCAGTTCTTCGGCAAATAATTCTCTCAGTGCACTGCACATGTCTTTCGCCTCCTTATATACGCTTTGGTTAGCGCGCATGATTACGTCCATTGCCGTTTCATACAGCGGATTGTTTTCTTTTCCGCGTTATTTTAAATCACCAGCATATCCATTACCAGCGGTTTCCGGGTCAGCGGGTACTCCGTGTGTGATTATTTCACATCAGGAGCACCGGAGCTAAGCTTTGCTTAGCTCCACTGATTTTTAGCTGCAAACCATCGGTTCGCCTTTCAGCTCCATCTGATATTTGTTAAATATTGTTTTTTGCACAGTATTCACGCATGTTCATAGAACCCATTTCAATCCAGAAAGAAATATGCGCATAGCGGTCAACAATAGCTTCTGCCTGAACACTTTCATTCAGGCGTGTTACCCAGTCTTCCTGACGGTATTGGGTACAGAAAATCGTTGAGGTAGTATCAGACCGGCGTTCAAACAATTCAAAGAGGAAATATAATTCCTTGTCGGACATATCTGATACCAGCCACTCATCTATAACCAGAAGTGGGATTTTGCTATAGCCTGCAAGCAGACGCTTCTGTTTTCCCTGAATGATGGAAGCATCCCCGTATTCCATAAGCAGATCCGGCAGACGTATATATCTGGCTTTGATTTGTCCAAGACAGGCCTGCTTTGCAAGTGCACACGCAAGATATGTTTTTCCAGAACCGGTAGGTCCCTGTAAAACAATACTCTGATGACAGTCGATGTATTGACCCTGAAACAGGTCTTTTAAAAGTAATTTATTGAGTCCGCGTCCACCGTAGTAAACCCCATGCATATCTGCTTGTGGGAACCGCAGTCGGGCTGACTTGATGAGCCGCTGAATTCTGCTGTTATATTTCTCCTGATAGACATAATCAACAAGCCGCTGAATACGGTCATCGAAAGACCATGCAAGGGTATCGGGCTCTGACTGTTGTATTTCCAGACCAGTTATAATTTCGGACATATTTAACTCACGGAGTTTGCGTCTGGTTTCGTCATTAATCATTGCTTCTGCCTCCCGCATAGTAGCTGCGGCCCCTGAGATATCCTATAGAGGAACCGTCATTCTTTTTTTCTTTTCGGTTTTCCATGTATATTTGGTCTTGATTGGCGGCCAGAATGGAATTAAGATGATGGTAACGGGGCTTTTTTATTCCACTGGTGATGGCAAACTCACAGGCGGCTTCCAGGCGTGCTTCGGAGTATTTATTGCTTAAACGCAGTACCGCCAGAGCAGGGTTAAAGCCCTGTTCTTTGATGACAACAGTCTGAAAAATCCTCTCGACAACCCCACTGGTATATGTGCCAATGGAAGATGCCCATTTCTGAATGCGTTCCTCATTCCATGGAGTAAATTTAAACTTTTCAGGCATATCCTCCGGGTGCGTTGAGTACTGGTTTTTTCTGCCGGCTGCAAAACGGTTGTGTGTGGCAATGCGGTCAGAACCACTGTAAATTTCTACTTTGGTATCAGTCACACGAAGATCAACTTTCTTCTTTGCGTACTGATAAGGACAGGAGTAGCGGTTATACTCAAAAACTACATGATAATCAATATTTACACTGCGTCCGTAAACCCACGTGGCTATTTCGTAAGGAATAGCCGGTAACGGATGCAGGAATTCCTTTTCGTCCAGATAAGCATCATATCGTGAGCCTTCACGCTTTTGAAAATCATTATGGTTGAATTCATAAAGTTTTCTGCTGACAGCCGCTTTTAAATCCGGAAATGAATAAAACACTTCATTGCGGAGTTTGGCAATAATGGCGGTTGCAATTTTGCCAACAGTTCCTTCCACAGATGCCTTCTGTTTTGGCTTTCGTACCCCGGCAGGCATGATGGCTGTGGTATAATGCTCTCCAAGTGCTTCATAGTCCTGTGTAAGCACGATTTCGCCGTCTTTCGGATGCGATACTACACCAGTTTTTAGATTATCGCATACAAGCCTTGCAGGAACACCCTGAAAGAATTCGTACATATGGACATGAGCCCGGATAAAGGAATCCATCTTCATGTCAAGTGTAGGTTCTACATAGGAATATTGACTGTAAGGCAGTGTGCCAACAAAAAGATATACTGTAACCACTTCCCCAGTGGAAGTATCTATGTAGTTCATTGTCGGACCCGACCAGTCAACCTCTGCTTTCACCCCGGGCTTGTTTTCGAGGTGATTTGTGAGTTTGTTTACGATTGTGTAATCAGCATAGCCATTACAGAATTTCGTATAACCCATTGAAATCAGACCGGAGCTTTTACATTTATCCTGATACTCCTGCCAGAGAAGTTTCAGTGTGACTCCGACACGTTTCAGTTCCCTATGTACATACTCATAATCGGGCTGTTCATAGAGATTTTCTACTGCAAATTTATCCGGAAATATCATGCTGTAGATTTCATCTTCCGAAAGGTGTTTGATTTTTTCGTAGGTAATGTCTTTTTCCTTTGCGATGTTTATTACATCACTTACGGAATGTTTAGACATATGTCTGGTTGCGGCTATCTGATTTCTTGACAGCCCTGATGCTTTAAGCTCAAGGATGAGCTTGGCATTAATCTTATTGGCCATAATGACAGGCCTCCCTTCTGTAAAATTTGAGGTAATCCCCAGATATAATTCTACAAAAGGATTTATTAAAAGTGGAGCTATTGTGTGAATTGCCTGTTAAGTGGAGCTATCATTCGTATAGGTGGAGCTCAAAAGCGTGCTGATGGTGTCGCTGGCGCGAAATATTCAAATGGTTTTGAATAGTTACAAAACAGGGAAGAAGGATAATTCCTCTTCCCTGTTTTAATCTCTATTTTTTCATCGCCGCACGTTTTCTCATAGTGGGGTCTAAAATTTTCTTGCGGATACGCAGGCTGGTGGGTGTAACCTCCAGCAGTTCGTCCGTTTCAATAAAATCCAGTGCCTGCTCCAGGGAGAGGATTTTGGGCGGTGTCAGGCGCAGGGCTTCGTCTGCACTGGAGGAGCGGGTGTTGGTCAACTGTTTTTTCTTACATACGTTGATTTCAATATCCTCGCTGCGTCCGGTCTGTCCCACAACCATACCGGAGTAAACTTTTTCGCCGGGTCCGATAAAGAGAATACCGCGCTCCTGGGCGTTGTAAAGACCATAGGTGATTGCCTCGCCTGCTTCAAAAGCAATCAAAGAACCCAGCTTGCGGTACTGGATATCACCCTTGTAGGGACCGTAGCCGTCAAAGACGGTGTTCAGAATACCGTTTCCCTTGGTATCGGTCATAAATTCGCCGCGGTATCCAATCAGACCGCGGGAGGGAATGGAAAATTCCAGTCTGGTATAAGTGCCGCCGGAAATGGAGCCCATATTGCGCAGTTCGCCTTTGCGCTGTCCCAGTTTCTCGATAACAGCTCCGGAGTATTCATTGGGAACGTCAATAAAGGCAAGTTCCATAGGCTCCAGGGTATGTCCTTTTTCATCGGTATGATAGAGGACTTCCGCCTTGCTCACGGCAAACTCGAAACCTTCACGGCGCATATTTTCTATCAATACGGATAAGTGGAGTTCCCCACGCCCTGATACCTTGAAACAGTCGGCGGCTTCGGTTTCTTCCACACGCAGGGACACGTCGGTGTTCAGCTCTCTGAAAAGTCTGTCGCGGATATGGCGGCTGGTGACAAATTTGCCTTCCTGTCCTGCCAGCGGGGAGTCATTTACCATAAACTGCATGGCAATGGTGGGCTCACTGATTTTCTGGAAAGGAATAGGCACTACATTTTCAGGGGAACAGAGGGTGTCGCCAATATGGATATCACTGATTCCAGAGATAGCCACAATGGAACCGATGGAGGCTTCTTTCACCTCTACCTTATTCAGACCGTCAAATTCATATAATTTGCTGACCTTTACTTTTATCTGTTTGTCAGGTTCGTGGTGGTTACAGATTACAACATCCTGATTGACCTTAATAATACCATTGTCCACCTTGCCCACACCGATACGTCCCACATATTCGTTATAATCAATGGTACTGATGAGAACCTGGGTGCCTGCGTCAGGGTCTCCTTCGGGAGCAGGGATATAGTTTAGAATGGTCTCAAAAAGAGGTTCCATATTGTCGCCGGGGTCGGCTGCGTCCATGGATGCGGTTCCTGCCTTTGCCGATGCAAATACGAAAGGACAGTCAAGCTGGGAATCGTCTGCATCCAGCTCCAGGAAGAGCTCCAGCACTTCGTCCACTACTTCATCCGGCCTTGCTTCGGGACGGTCGATTTTATTGATACATACGATAACGGGAAGCTTCAGTTCCAGCGCCTTGCGCAGAACAAATTTGGTCTGGGGCATGGCGCCTTCAAAAGCATCCACCACCAGAATAACGCCGTTTACCATTTTGAGTACACGTTCTACTTCGCCGCCGAAATCCGCATGTCCCGGAGTGTCGATAATATTGATTTTCGTATCTTTATACATAACCGCTGTATTTTTGGAAAGAATTGTGATACCGCGCTCTCGTTCGATGTCATTGGAGTCCATGACACGTTCCGCCACTTCCTGATTTTCGCGGAAAACACCGCTCTGTTTCAAAAGCTCGTCCACCAGAGTTGTTTTACCGTGGTCAACATGGGCGATAATTGCTACATTTCTTACATCTTCTCTTATCTGTTTCATATAAACCTTGCCTTTCTGAATCGCAAAATTGCGCGATATGTGTCGAATAACAGATGATTTTGCAAATCACTTTTTTTGTAGAATTCTCAAACCGTTTCAGTATATCACTAAATATCCGTGAACGCAAGAAAAAAGCGGACTGGCTGGAAGGATTAGTGTTTTATCATATTTTATTTTTTGATATTAAATGTAAAAGACGCGCGATTTTTGTCGAAATATGCGGTTTCTGTCGAAAAATGCGATGAAAAAAAGTTCTATTTTGGGGAGAAATAGAGTATAAATATTAGTACATTACAGAAGTGTAAGAAGGGAGAACAAAAATGACGGATAAGGTAATTGAAAACAATCAGGTAACAGTTATGGGAGAAATTATCAGTGATTTCTCTTATAGCCATGAAATCTTTGGGGAAGGATTTTACATGGTGGATGTGAGAGTACAAAGGCTCAGCGAAAGTTATGATATCATTCCTGTAATGGTGTCGGAGAGACTTCTGGATGTCTCTGCAAGTTACATAGGTATGCTCATCTGTGTAAACGGGCAGTTTCGGTCCTACAATCGCCATGAGGAGAGAAAAAACCGTTTGGTGCTTTCGGTCTTTGCGAGAGAGATTGAATTTGTGGATGAAATGGAGGAGAGCTCCAAAACCAATCAAATCTATCTGGACGGCTATATCTGTAAAGAGCCTATTTATAGGAAGACACCCCTGGGAAGAGAGATTGCGGATTTGCTGCTGGCTGTAAACCGCCCTTATGGCAAATCTGATTACATACCCTGCATCTGTTGGGGAAGAAATGCCCGTTATGCCAATAATTTCAAAGTAGGAGAGCGATGCGCAGTGTGGGGCAGAATCCAGAGTCGGGAATACATGAAAAAACTGGATGAAGAAAATGTGGAGAAAAGAGTTGCCTTTGAAGTATCTGTAAGCAAGCTGGAGCTTATGCCGGAGTAAAATATTTGCCAAAATAGGGAGAATATGGTAAAATAAACAACAAATGTTAAAATCTGGTGAGGTATATTATGTCAGGGGGACTTATTCATATTTACACGGGAGATGGACGTGGGAAATCACAGGCTGCCATCGGCAGGGCGGTTCAGGTAGCTGCCAGGGGCAGACATGTGGTTATTATTCAATATCTTAAAGGAAAGGGAATGTGCGATTCTGATTTTGTGCGCAGACTGGAGCCGGAGATTAAGGTATTTCATTTTGAAAAATCTCTGGAAAATTTTGTGGAACTTCCCGAAGATAAAAAACAGGAAGAGATTATGAATATCAAGAACGGCATACACTTTGCCAAAAAGGTGTTGACGACCGGAGAGTGTGATTTACTTATTCTGGATGAAGTTCTGGGACTGGTGGAGCAGAACATTATTACGGTGGAGGAGCTGAAAGCTCTTCTGGAGAATCATGGTGATACAGATGTTATTTTGACAGGAATCACAATGGATGATGAAATCTGTGTGATTGCCGATGAAGTATCGAAGATTGAGACTGTGAAATTTAAGGTTTGGGAATAAAGCCGTTGACAGGTGTATAGGAAAATGCTATCATACAATTAAATAGGAAGATAGAGGTTGCGTGTTTCAAGAGTATTTTTGTGGATGTAAACAGGTACAGAGGAAGCAAAAAGAAAGGGGAAAACGCCGAAAGAGGAGATTTCCTGTAAATCAAGTCTTGGGCATATGATTAAGAGTCGTATGACTGTCATCTATGCGGGAGACGCAGGGATGGGGCGCTATCAAGACGATATCACATGTATATCATCCGCCGGCGCATTTACGCCGGCGGTTTTTGCGCTGGGACTTCTTCTTTAAAAATGTAATTTGGAGGTAAGATATGTCGATTTTTAAAGGCGCGGGTGTAGCTGTTGTAACACCTATGAAAGCAAACGGAGAAGTGGATTATGAGCAGTTTAAGAAGCTCATAGAATTTCAGATTGAAAACCACACAGATGCTATCATCGTCTGTGGTACTACCGGTGAGGCTTCCACCCTTACCCATGAAGAACATCTGGATGTAATTAAATACTGTGTGGATGTGGTTGCGGGCAGAATCCCTGTGATTGCAGGTACCGGCTCCAACTGTACCGATACAGCCGTATATCTGTCCAAAGAAGCGCAGGCGCGCGGCGTGGACGGACTTCTTCTGGTAAGTCCTTATTACAATAAGGCAACCCAGAATGGCTTGTACGAACATTTTAAGACCATTGCAGAGGCAGTAAATGTTCCCATTCTGCTTTATAATGTGCCGAGCAGAACCGGATGCAATATTCTTCCGGAGACAGTTGTCAGACTCTGTAAGAATGTGGAAAATATTGTAGGTGTGAAAGAGGCAAGCGGAAACATCAGCCAGATTGCCCGTCTGGCGGCAATCAGTAAGGGGACAGTGGATATTTATTCCGGTAATGACGACCAGATTGTTCCTATTTTATCCCTGGGAGGCAAAGGCGTTATCTCTGTATTGTCCAATGTGGCGCCGAAGCAGACACATGATATCTGTCAGAGGTTCTTTGACGGTGATGTGGCAGGAAGCTGTAAGATGCAGCTTGATGCGCTGGATGTATGCAGTGCACTTTTCTGTGAAGTTAATCCTATTCCGGTAAAAAAAGCACTTCAGCTTATGGGTATGATAGATGGTCATATGAGAATGCCGCTCACAGAGATGGAGCCTGCAAATGCAGAAAAATTATCCGCAGCGATGAAAGAATATGGTATTCTGTAGATAATAGATTGAGAAGAAATGTTCACATTTGGATTTATCCCGTCCGGTATCCGGGCGGGATTTGGTATATCAAGGGAGGATAAGCAAATGATAAAAATAATCATGCATGGATGTAACGGTAAAATGGGACAGGTTATCAGTGGAATCATAGCGGAGGATGCAGAGACCACGATGGCAGCCGGAATTGATTTGAGGGATGACGGACATAATTCATATCCGGTTTTTACCCGGAATGAAGACTGTGATGTGGAGGCGGACTGTCTGATTGATTTTTCCACAGCTTCCGCGGTGGATGATGTGCTGGCATATTGTGTGGACAAAAAGCTTCCCTGCGTTCTGTGTACCACCGGACTTAGCGGGGAGCAGCTTGCCAAAGTGGACGAGGCATCGAAGAGGGTGGCGATTTTGCGCTCTGCTAATATGTCTCTGGGAATTAATCTGCTGATGAAGCTGTTAAAAGAGGCGGCAGGTATTCTGGCACCGGCAGGATTTGATATGGAAATAGTGGAGAAACACCATAATCTGAAACTGGATGCGCCCAGCGGAACCGCGCTGGCACTGGCGGATTCCATCAATGAGGAGTTTGACGGCTCCTACGAGTATGTCTATGACAGAAGCGCCAGAAGAGAGAAAAGACCTGCCAAAGAAATCGGCATCAGTGCTGTGCGTGGCGGCTCCATTGTGGGAGAGCATGATGTGATTTTTGCAGGTCAGGATGAGGTGATTACCATTTCCCATACCGCATATTCCAAGGCGATTTTTGGAAAAGGCGCGGTGGAGGCTGCCAAATTCCTGGCAGGACAGCCCGCAGGCATGTATGATATGAGTGACGTAATCACTATGGAATAAAAGTGCAGGACCGAAATGATACAAATAAAAGAGGAGTGACGATGGATAAGACAAGCGGCAAAAAACAATCGTTTTTTCCCATATTGGTATGTATGTTTCTGGGATTTATTGCGATTACCATATCCTCCAAGAATTCTTTCCTATACGCATTTAATGACAGTGGAGATGTGCAGGTTTTTGTCACCACTGCCCGGTGTATTCTCAGGGGGGATGTGCTTTATAGGGATGTTTTCGATGTGAAAGGACCATACCACTATGTTTTCTATGTTTTGGGACTGCTTATGGAGGACAGTTCTTTTCTGGGAATTTATCTGGTGGAAAGCGTTCTTTTCATGGGATATATGGTTCTGGCGTATAAAATTGCCTCTTTGTATCTGGATAATGCAGTATTATGTGTGATGGTATCCGGTGCTTCTGCCTTCGTGGCAACGGTCACATATGACATGTATGGCGGCGGACAGTGTGAAGAGTTTGTGCTGCCTTTTCTGGCGATGGCAATGTTTATTGTATTAAAATATTTCCGGCGGCAGTATCCCCACCGGATTAAATGGTATCAGGTCACTGTCATTGGTATTCTGACGGCAGTTGTGTTCTGGATAAAATATACGTTGACTGGTCTGTTTCTGGGAATTGTGCTCTATGTGCTGTGTCTACAGATAAAAGAGAGAAAATGGAAAGAATTAGGAGCTTATATCGGACAGTTTCTGGCAGGATTTCTGATAGGTAGCATTCCGGTGCTGTGCTATTTTGGATGGCACAATGCTTTTGCGGATTTGTGGCAGGTTTACTTTTATGATTTGCTTTTTGCTTATAAATCGGCGCTGGATAAACCGAACCATTTTTTGACAGACAGTTTTTATCTCTATTATATCGGAGCCTCTGCCCTCAGTGCGTTTGCCCTGGTTTTCCCTATAGTGGATGGGGGAAAACATATGAAAATGCAGGAACGGATGTGTATGGTTTCCATGGTTCTGATGGAGGCGGTGGGCATATCCTGCGGACGCAGATGGTGGTACAGTGCGGAGAGTATGCATGTATTTGCCATACTTGGGGCGGTTGGCATCATTTATGCCCTAAAGGACTGTCTGCACAGGAAGAGAGAGCTGCTGGAAGGTACGGCATCGGCAGTTAACAGGGTGTTAAACGGCAGGATATACAGACAGTGGTATTTTCTTCCGGCAGCCGCGGCGGTTCTGCTCGTGGTGGGAAACAGGATATTTGTATTACCCATTGTAGTAGTGGTGGGGGCGGTCTGTATGGCAAAGCTGTTGCGCGCCTGCTATTGCAGGATATGTGGGGACAATGCTTTCCATAAAAAAGTGTTCCTTTTGAAATATCTGATTCTTGTGATATTGTATTATGGTGCTTTCATGATAACACAAAGCACTGCGGCGGCAGTTATAAGTTCGGAAGATGTGGCAGTGTCATGGTTTTTTGGCATAACAGTGCTGCTTACAGCCCTGGAGGATTATTATTTTTATGAAGATATCATGCGGGACAGGGCGAAAAAGCTTCTTGACCGGTGGAAAAAAGAATATCAGGAGGATAAAGTAAAAATTCATTGGCTGGCGGGTGTGCTGGCTGTGGTGATGTTTGGATTTTACTGTTATATTTTTTCAAAAAGTACTTATGATATTGGAAGAGAAGTGGAGAAAAGACCGCAATATGAATTAAGTGCATATATCAAAAACAGCGGGATAGAGAATCCCCGGATTATTAATTACAAAAACATTGACAGAGGGGTATACTGGCTGACCGGCACATACCCGCCTGCAAAATATTCCTGCGGATTTAATCTGGATATACCGGAAATAGAGGAAATGTATGCGGAATATATAGAAGGACAAAAGGCAGATTTCATTATTGTGGAGGATGAAGAATACCGTTTTGAGGGATATAGAATGGTGTATATAGGAACGGATGTCTATGTGAACATTCAGGACCAGTGTACGTTGATTTTGCTGGAGAAAATCCGGGAATAGGAATCCTTACAGAAAAAGGGGCATACGAATGCCCCTTTCAGACTGTAGACAAAGCGGCTCCGGGATGTAAATCCCGGAGCCATTTTTCTTTT
>CAZRZM010000103.1:0-11513 GCA_964604575.1 uncultured Acetatifactor sp. | reverse complement strand
CTTTTATACTTTTTAAAATGAAATATTAACAATTGGATTCAAAAATATAATGGAAGTATTTATTGAATTAAGAAATAGATATTTTCATATGTTGTTAGGGCAGGGTAAAGATAATTTTTTTAATATTAAGTATAATAAAAATGAGTTGTTTAGAGGTTTAAACCCTATTTTTGCAAACTGGATAATTACTATTTATATAAAAATTATTCAACATGGGCTAGAATCTGTTAATGTATAATGTATGAGTACGGAAAAATAGATCGTATCAGAAGTGGCAAATGTTGAATATTTAAGCTCTAGTTTTTCAAATGTTTTCGTTGTAATCCATGAGTTTACAAGTTGCTCTAATTCATGATAGCTTTTGTGAACGAAAATTTTAATCATATAATTTACCTCATAAAATATATTCTAATTATATGGAGAAAATATAAATTTATTACAACAATATAATAATCATAGGAAAAATTCATGATACTGTAACAAAATCTTTTTAATGCGGGGCGGAGACGCTTCCGCATTTTTATATGACTGCATAATTAGGGTAACAAGTAATAAAACCTATGTGTTTTACAGATAATATTTTCATGTTTAAGTTGCGTGGCAAAAAATAGGATACGGATGGAGGATTATCATGAAAAGAGATTATCGTGTTTTATGGACTTTGTTCCGCTCAATGTTTGTGCTCAGTGCATGTACTTTTGGCGGTGGATTTGTAATTGTTTCCCTGATGAAGAAAAGATATGTGGAGGAACTAAAATGGCTGGAGGAAAATGAAATGCTGGATGTGACAGCCATCACGCAGTCTGCGCCGGGCCCTCTTCCGGTTAATGCCTCTGTGATTATCGGCTACAGAATGGCGGGAGTGGCAGGTTCGCTGGCTGCTATATTGGGAACTATCCTTCCGCCCATGATTATTATCTCCATTATTTCCCTGTTTTATGAACAGTTCCGCACCAACCCCTATATAGCCACAGCATTACAGGTGATGAGAGCAGGCGTTGCGGCGGTTATCTTTGACGTGGTGCTGAATCTGGCAGGTAATGTGTGGAGGACAAAGAGGGTTTTATATATTGCAATGATGGTGGTTGCCTTTATAGCAACCTATCTCTTTGATGTCAGCGCCATGATGATTATTCTGACCTGCCTGGGAATCGGTCTGGTGGATTTGGCAGTCACTCTGGGCAAAAAGAAAGGTGGGGCGGCGTAGATGTTATTACTGAAATTGTTCTTTGCATTCATGCAGGTGGGGTTGTTCAGCGTAGGCGGAGGTTATGCGGTGATTCCGCTGATTCAGGAACAGATTGTAAATATACATGGACTGATGACGCTGGAAGAATTTTCGGATTTAATTACCGTGGCGGAGATGACACCGGGCCCCATTTCCATTAACTCTGCCACTTTTGTGGGTATGAGAATTGCGGGAATCCCCGGTGTTCTGCTCTGTACCTTGGGATGTATTCTTCCTTCATTCTGTATTTGCCTGATTCTGGCGCATTTTTATTATAAATACCGCACGGTAAGCGGTGTGCAGGTGGTGCTCGGTGCAATGAGACCGGCGGTGGTGGCACTGATTGCCTCCGCAGGGGCCTCTATTTTGATGCTGGGACTGTTTCAGGCAGAGTTACACCAGATTGTGTTAAGCGATGTCAGAGTAGTTGAATTGGGAATCTTTGTAGTGGCATTGTTTATCCTCCGAAAATTTAAAGTCGGTGCTATTGCAATTATTCTGGGAAGCGGTGTAGTGGGAACGGTGATATATGCCCTGATGGGACAAATTTAGGAGCGGCAGGCAGTTATCCAAAGTGGGTGGCTGCCTGTTTAACTAGAATTTGTTTATCATTCATTATCTGCTTTGTTGTGTGCGGGACATACCTTTGGTATAATTATGGAAAGCAGAACGTTTGAAAAGAAAATGTTAAAGGGAGGTAAAGTCGATATGACAGAATGGGAAAAAGCACAGGCAGGATATTTATATGATGCAAATTATGATGAGAAAATTATAAAGGACAGAACAAAATGTGCGGATTTGTGTTATGAGTTTAATAACTGCAGACCCTCTGATACTGCAAGGCAAAATGAAATATTGCATCAGATGCTGGGAGAGATAAAAGGAAGTATCGTTGTGACCGCTCCTTTTTACTGTGATTATGGTTTTCATATCTCAGTTGGAAATAATTTCTATACAAACCATAACTGTATCATTTTGGACGGGGCGCCGGTAGTGTTTGGAGATAATGTGTTTATAGCGCCCAACTGTGTGTTTTCCACAGCAGGACATGCCATAGATGCCGAACAGCGCAGCAGGGGTCTGGAGATTGCCCTGCCTATTAAAGTAGGGAATAATGTCTGGATTGGAACAAATGTCAGCGTTCTGCCGGGAGTGACAATAGGCGATAACACGATAATCGGGGCAGGCAGTGTAGTAAATAAAGATATTCCGTCGGGTGTAATCGCAGTGGGGAACCCCTGTCGTGTGATACGGAAAATCACGGAGGAGGACAAATATAAGTATCCTATGGCATAAATTGCGTACTTCGATGTTGACAAAATGATATCAAAGTGATATCATACAAGTATCAACAAAAGGAGGAAGTAATTTTATGGAAGAGAAAGTATTACAGAAAAATAGAAATGGTATGGGAATGCTGCTGTTGTTTCTGGCTTTATATGTGGCAGCAGTGCTGGCAATTATTTTCGGTGCAATTACGCTGGAGACTACCGATTACACAGTAATGGGTACGATTCTGCTGGTGGTGGGATTTGCGTACGCAGTGTTGGGATGGATACCCTTTCTGGGACTGAAAGTGTTAAAACCCCAGGAAGCGCTGGTGCTGACCCTGTTTGGTAAATATATTGGTACCTTAAAGGATGCCGGATTTTATTATGTAAATCCTTTCTGTACCAGTGTGAATCCTGCGGCGAACACCAAGCTCAACCAGAGCGGTGATGTAAAAGGAAGTACGGGCAGTCCGCTTGTGATTTCTGCTCACGAAGGAGCCAGTACGGAAGTGGCCGTGGGCGGCAGCAAAAAGATTTCCTTAAAAATCATGACGCTCAGCAACAGCCGTCAGAAGATTAATGACTGCCTCGGTAATCCTATTGAGATTGGAATTGCAGTTATGTGGAGAGTGACAGATACTGCCAAGGCAGTATTTGATGTGGATAATTTCAAGGAATATCTCTCCCTGCAGTGTGACAGTGCCCTGCGTAATATTGTCCGTATGTATCCTTATGATGTGGCGGAGAATGTGGATACTACCGGTGACGGTATCGCGGACGAAGGAAGCTTAAGAGGCTCCAGCGAGGTGGTTGCAGAACGCATCCGCAAGGAGATTCAGAGCAAGGTGGAAGATGCCGGACTGGAGATTCTGGAAGCGCGCATCACTTATCTGGCATATGCGCCGGAGATTGCCGCAGTAATGCTGCAGAGACAGCAGGCTTCTGCTATTATTGATGCGAGAAAGATGATAGTGGACGGAGCTGTGGGTATGGTGGAGATGGCTCTGGAGAGATTATCAGAGAGAGGAGTAGTAGAGTTAGACGAGGAACGCAAGGCAGCCATGGTATCCAATCTTCTGGTTGTACTTTGTGGAAACAGGGATGCCCAGCCCATTGTAAATTCAGGAAGTCTGTATTAAAATGGCAGATAACAGTAAGAAACAAGTACCATTGCGACTGTCGGCAAAATTGTATGATGCCATTGCAGCCTGGGCAGAGGATGATTTTCGTTCTGTGAATGGTCAGATTGAATACCTGCTGACAGAGTGTGTACGACAGAGAAAAAAGAATGGGGCGCCGGCTCCCCACGAGCTGGATGTCCCACCTGAGCTGGATATCGAATAAGGAGCGGACAATGAAAAAAAGTTATACTTTATTTATTGTATGGACAGTTCTATTTTGCGCAGTGGAGACAGGCATCTGTTTTCTGCCTGTTTCCAATGACCTGATGCTGCGGCTGGTGATGAATACCACTTCCATCAGTATTGCGCTCCTCACCCTGCTGATTTATCTGACAGGGAATGTTTACTGGTATAATGGAGTCAGCTTTCAGGACGCGGTAGCGGCAGGAGCGGCAAGGCGCAGGAATTATGCCCTGAAACATTTGATACGTTTCGGGGCATTTGCTCTTATTTATTTGCTGTTCAGTGTGGTTGCGCAGATACTGCATGTGAATTTCTGGGTAGATTTTGCAGTCTTTATGGTGGGTATTATGGCAGTGGCATTTTCAACCATCCGTATCCGGTTGTGAATGATTTGGAAACATTCTCTTGGTTCCAGGCAGTTATAAATCTTGTCAAACAAGCCGATATATAAGTTATCAGATAAATGACCGGGGTAAAAGGATTTACCAATCAGAAAGCAAAGGAGAGCAGGAATATGGCAATTACAGTAGGAAACGGTAACTATGGTGCGTACGCAGGTTATACGCAGAACACCAAGAAAATATCAGGGCAGGATAGGAGAAATGTGTCCTCTGCGAGACAGACATCGGCGAAAGACAACAATGTAAAGCTTTCCGAAAGAGCGCAGGCACTTCTGGAGAAGCTGAGAAAGATATACAAGGATATGG
The DNA here is from genome assembly GCA_964604575.1 of uncultured Acetatifactor sp. GTDB lineage: Bacteria > Bacillota > Clostridia > Lachnospirales > Lachnospiraceae > Acetatifactor. The sequence goes on along the minus strand of CAZRZM010000103.1, from coordinate 6,943 downwards.
ATTTCATGGTGGCAGATTATGAAAGCGGCGAGGATGCCAAAGAAATTCTTTCCAGGGGTACCAAGGAGTATTCTGTTCTGTTTTCCAGTGAAGAACTGGAGAAGATGGCCTCCAGTGAAAAATACGAGAAGGAATACATCAGCAGAATGGAAGGTGCAGTGCGGATGTCCGAACAGATAAATAAGGAAAATGGATTTACTTCCGCATTGGGAAAAAATGTCGGGGAAGGTGTGATAAACAGAATCGGCATTGCGTTCAATAAGGACGGCAGCACATCCTTTTTTGCAGAATTGGAGAAGACCACTGCCAAACAGAGAGAGCGTATCGAAGCAGGCAGGGAAGCGCGTGCACAGGAGAAAAAAGAGAATACTTCCACCAAAAAAGTTACCCTATGGGCTTCTTCGGTGGACGAACTGCTGAAAAGTATCAGGGAGGTGGACTGGTCCGAGGTAAAAGAGGAAAAGCAGGGGAGCGAAGGCACAAAATTTAACCTTACAGTCTGACAAGAAACAGTTCTATTACAAATACAATACCACAACATGCAAGGGCGACCCGGAACAGTCCGGCGCCATACCATGCAGCGATAACGCCCACTATCAGAGCCACTGCGCCGGATAGTGGGCTTTGTGTTGCGTGGAGAATGGCAGGGAAGGTCATGACTGCCAGTGTGACATAGGGTACATAATATAGAAAAGACTGTAAAAACCTGTTTTTAATCTGGCTGCGTATCAGGGTCAGGGGCAGGACGCGGACAGCGAAAGTGACGGCTGCCATAATGAATAAATATATAAATGCGTTGTGTGTCATAAGTTTTCTCCCTATCATAAAATTAGTGTGTCGGCTGGTATCATCAGAGCCGGGCAGTAGCTGTTTCCTTCTCAGTGGTGGGAATGGGAAAGAGTACTGCCGCAAGGGCTGAGATGGCAACGGTCAGAATAATAGTGCGCGTTCCGTCGGATAAACCGGATGTTGCCGGAAGCACTGAGACAGCATAGCTGACGATAAAGCAGAGTATGATAATACCTGCAACTACTTTATTCTGTCTTGCGGGGGGCATGATAACGGCGAGAAACATTCCGTACAATGCCACGCTGAAAGCACTCACGAGCCTTAACGGCAGAAGATTGCCGGCGATGGTGCCAAGTGCCGTACCAAACGCCCAGCAGGGAGCTGCCACAAGAACAGCCCCATAGGTATAGTAAGGATTCAGATACCCCGGACGGGCAATGGCGATGCCAAATAACTCGTCAGTGAGATAATATCCCATGATAAGTCTGTGTCCCAGGGACAGCTTCGGTGCAAGACGCTGGCTCATGGCACAGCTCATGAGCAGATAGCGGGCATTTGCGACCAATGTAATAATGGCAATTTCCAGATATGCCGCGTTGGCTGCAATGGAAGTAAAGCCGGCATATTCCCCGGCGGAAGCATTGCAGAGAAAGCTGGCGAGAAAACTCTGGAAAGCATCCAGCCCCGCGTTTTTCGCGGCGATGCCAAGGGAGAATGCGACGGCAAGATAGCCCAGTCCGATAGGAATGCCATCCTGGATTCCCGCACAGAGAACTGCCCTTGTATTCTGAAAAGATTTTGATTGCTGTTTGTGGTGTGATATCTTAAATATTTCTTTTTTCATGATTTTTCTATACGTTCCTTTATATTTCAACCTATTCTAGCATATATTATGTAGTTTGTGCAATGGAACAAATTTGACGTTTTTCTATGCGGAGCTTATGAGATGTGATAAAATAAACCATCAGAAAAATTTGGAAAATGGAAACTTTTTGGAACTTAGTTCGTCTATATGGATGGAAAAGGAAAAAAGAGGGAGGAAAGATTTTGAAGGATACGGAAATTCTGGATTTATACTGGAAAAGAGATGAGACGGCCATTGTGGAAACACAGAACAGTTACGGCAAATATTGTTATGCCATTGCTTATAATATTCTCCATGACAGAGAGGATTCGGACGAATGTCTGAATGATACATGGATGCGGGCATGGAATGCCATTCCGCCAAAACGTCCCAATCGGTTTGCGGTTTTTCTGGGCACCATAACCCGCAATTTGTCTTTTGACCGTTGGAAATATAAGAATGCAGAGAAAAGAGGGAGTGGGGAAATGGAGCTTGCACTGGATGAACTGCTGGAGTGTGTGCCGTCTGTCAAAAGTACGGAGGAAGCTGTGGAGGAGGCAGAATTACAGAGAATACTGAATCTTTTTCTGCATAAGCTGCCGGAGCGGGAGTGCAATATATTTATGCGCAGATACTGGTATGTGGAGGAATACGCAGAGATTGCGCACAGATATCAGATGAATCTCAATACGGTTAAAACAACGCTGTTTCGTACCCGCAAAAAGTTAAGGGAGTATCTGGAGCAGGAGGGGATTGTAGTGTGAAAAATCACACTGATGTGATGATTTTTCACACGCAAATTTGTGCCGGAGCGTCACAAATTTGTTTGATGGCAGACGCAAATTTAAAATTTGCGTCGCCCCGTCGCGTAAAACGCTCCGGAATGGAGATTAGTATGAGTATGGATAGAGAATGGAATCAGACAGACAGCCGAGAGCGTGAAAAAGCGGAAAGGCTGTTTTGTGCCCTGTCGGGAGTGGACGAGGAACTGGTTGTACGGAGTGAGGAAAAAACAAGTGCTGTAAGAGTAGTACCTTTTTGGAAATACAGCAGGATAGCCGCCGCCTGCCTTTGTGTGGCAGTGCTGGGAGTTGCATACTGGGCATTATCGGAAATAGGTATTATTGGAGGAAATACCAAGAATATGAATATGAGCGCACCACAGGACAGCGCAGAATACAACTTGTGGGCAGAGGATGCAGTAAATACAGAGGGGGCAATAGATGGAGAGAGTGCAGGTGCATCTTCCGAAAGCCGGGCGGAAACAGAGAGCGGAAAGGAATCTGCCATGAATGATGTTTCCGGAAGGGAACAGCTTCAGGAGGAAGAACAGAAAAAACAGGAAACAGCATCTTTAGAGAATGCAATACAGGAGTCTGGGGATATAGTAAGTGATGGAGTGCCTGTGTTTGACTGGGGCCCCAACAGTATGGAAAATGTAGAAGCCCTGACGCTGGCAGAGGCAAAGGAAACGGAAAACCTGGGCGCTTATGTGCCGGATGTGCCACAGGGATATGTGCTGGATAACGCCCATAGGGAATATGTAGAGAATAATCTGGGCGAGAAGAACTATTATTCCCTATATCTGTTATGGCGTAAGGGAATGGATGATATCAGTATCCATATTACACAACTGGATACGAAGACAGAGCATCTCTACCGGGAAACACTGACCGATATCAACAATGAGGAAAGTTACAATTGTAATCTCTATGAAATTCCCTATGGGGAGACTGTTCCAAAGGAATACCGGGAAGTATTTGACCATCCGGTTTTTGCAGCGGAGGATATGAGTCTGGAGATAGTTAAAGCGCGTATGAAATCCTACAACGACAGCGGCGATACCGGAACACCGCGTGGCAACTTTTCCATATTGTATCAGGATGGTATCTTATTGGAATTCCGGGGAGACTGTGATGCCGAGACAGTCTGGAATATGTTAAAAGACATGGCGCAGTAAGCGCCATGTTATAGGTCTTTCATCCAGCGTCCGGATGCACCACATGGGAGAATCAGACCGCTTGCTGTGACGGGCAGACCGATTTCGGAAGCTTCCACATGACCGCCGAAACGTGGGGTAATGGAGCTGTTAATCAGGTAGGACAGCACAGCGGGCTGTAGTCCGGTGGTATAAGAATTAATCAAAAAGAAAAGGGAATCTTTGGAAAGAAGCTGTGTGGTAAGTTCGATAAAGGACCAGATGCTTTCTTCCATTTTCCAGATTTCACCCTTGGGCCCTCTTCCATAGGAAGGAGGGTCCATAATGATTCCGTCATATTTATTGCCACGGCGGATTTCCCGCTCTACAAATTTGACACAGTCGTCCACCAGCCAGCGGATGGGGGCGTCCTGAAGACCGGAGGAGGAGGCGTTTTCTTTTGCCCATCCCACCATGCCTTTGGAAGCGTCCACATGGGTTACTGCGGCGCCTGCCCTGGCGGCGGATAAGGTGGCGCCACCGGTATAGGCAAAGAGGTTGAGCACCTTTAAGGGGCGTCCGGCATTTTGGATGATGTCAGAGAACCAGTCCCAGTTGACTGCCTGTTCCGGGAATAATCCTGTATGCTTGAAACTGAAAGGTTTTAAGCGGAACGTCAAATCCCTGTAAGAGATGCTCCACTCATCCGGCAGGTTAAAAAATTCCCATTCACCGCCGCCTTTTGCACTTCTGTGATAATGTCCGTTTTTTTTCTTCCATCCCTCATGGCTGTGAGGAGTGTTCCAGATAACCTGGGGGTCGGGACGCACTAAAAAGAAGTCTCCCCAGCGTTCCAGTTTTTCTCCGTTTGATGTATCCAGTACTTCATAGTCTTTCCATTGATTCGCAATCCACATAATATCCTCGTTTCGTATTTGTATATTCAATCATTATAACTATACACTATTCTTTTTTGCTTTGCAATGCGGGAGATGCTTGACTTGCGTGGCAGAGACATAATAATATAGAAGAAATGAAAGCAGTCTGCAACTGTTCAGATTCCTACCAAGGCGCGCCGCCAGACCACAGTCATTCCTATTCAGACGCGCTTCCGCTTGAATAAAAACGTAGCGGACACATAAGGCACCAGAGTACGGTGCCTAAGTGCCGACGTTTTTATACAGTCTTCATAGGAATGACTGTGGTCTGGCGGTGCGCCTTGGTAGGAATCTGAACGGTTACAGTGACACAGATAAGGAGAACAGAGATGCAGAAGGAAACAGCACACAAGGAGCTTACCATCAAAGAATTGTGTCAGTGGATTGAGATGCCCTGGGAGATGGCAGAGCGGATCAGGGAAGCAGACAAGGAATTTGTCTATGATAAAATAGAGAAAGAATGGGACATGCTTCTGCAGGAACCGACAAGGCAGGAGGGACTGGAGAAGCTGCGTAAGGTTCTGGGCAGGGATGAGAACGGAGTCAGGATGCTCACTTGTATGCTGCACGGTGCCATGGCAAGTTACGAGGAGTATCAGAAATGCGGTATTCCCCAGGATATTTATATTGCCACCATGAAATGTTTCAGCAGATTTGTGGGGGAACACATGGAATCTTATGGATGCTATGGTTTTGACAGGGATTTCTGGACGCCCAGACAGATAGCGCTTAAGCTGTTCCGCGTGGGAGAACTGGAATATGAGCTGTGGAACTGGAAGGGAAAAGAGGCAGTTGCCATACATATCCCTTCTGACGCGGCAATGACTCCTGACTGCGTTACACGGTCGCTGGAACAGGCAGTTTCTTTTATGGAAAAATATTATCCCGATTATGTGGGTGTTCCTTATACTTGTGATTCCTGGCTGCTCAGTCCCGGACTGAAAGAACTGCTTGCCCCGGACAGTAATATTATACGGATTCAGGAGCGCTTTCATATAGAAGAGGTTAACCCGGATGCGCCGGATGTACTGGAGTGGGTATTTAAGAATCCCAAATGTGTATTGGAGGATTTGCCGGAGAACACTTCCCTCCAGCGCAGAATGAAGGAGGTGTTACTGCGTGGGGAGAAGATTGGTATTGCCTTCGGTGTCCTGTGTGACTAGATGCGCAGCCTTGATGTTCATGCTTGCAGTAGCGACGCTTGCCGGCTGTGCAAATGAGGCGTACATGGAATTTCCCGATACTGTGGAAAATTCAGAGTATGATGAGGTTGAAACACAGGAACCTGAAGACTCAAATGATTCAGCAAATACAAATCTTATAAAGATTTATGAGAGCTTTTTGAATGGAGAAATTTCGGTAGAACAGAATGGACAACAGGTTATCATCAATGAACTGTTTTGGGACAATGATATTGAATATTGTCTTTTTGATATAGACGGTGACGACAGAGAGGAATTACATATCAGGGACAGTGCAGTATATTATGCGGTAAAGGTATCGGATGAGACACCCCGGATTATTTTTGAAGGCTGGTGGTGCTATGAGCCGGTTGTTACGGATAAACGATGTGGAATTTTGCGTTATTTTCATGGATATGGATATGAAGAAATGGAATTCATTAAGATAGGCGCTGACGGCAGCAGGGAAAGTGATGGATTGTCTTATTGGTCCGACAAGAATGACAACGGAAACATAGACTTGGAATGGACGGGCAGGCGCTTAAAGGATTTTGCCACATGGCAGGAAGCTTATATTGATTTTATTAAAAAAATTCATGTTACGGTACCGACGCTTGATGGGTTTGAATATTCGTTAATCTATGTGGATGCTGATGATATTCCTGAACTTTATATTTTTACAGGAGGCATGGCAACCGGAGAGATTATCGTTTCCTATTATAATGGAAAGATAGGAGCCATGAATCGTGACAGAATTGGAATTGCATATATGGAACATGGTGGGCTGTTGTATAATAGGAATGGTGCAATGGGATTTTATCCTTGTAATATTTATAGGCTTGAGCGGGGAGAATTTTCGGAAATTGGAACGGGATGGTATTTGGAGTACGATGATGGGCAGGGAAATGTACGCGATGATTATTATTGGGAAGGCAGCGCAGTGACAGAGACAGAGTACGAGGCACATATTGATAAACTGATTGATACATCAAAATGTGTTGAACCTTCTTTGTTGTATTCGGAAGATGAAATGCTGGAAATATTAGTAAATAAGAAATAAAACGGTAAAAATGAGATTGTACGAAAAAAAATACAATATTTTTTAAAAATCTCTTGCAATACCAAAAACAACCATGTATACTAAACATTGCTGTGGCATGATAGCTGTGAAGCGTGAGGTTGCTGCTTTTCAAGTAATTGGAAGCAGGTTTTCCGTGGAGCGAATGTCAAGTTTGTAAGACTGACGACAAGTCACTGTACTAGTCTGCCGGAG
>CAZRZM010000102.1:0-11591 GCA_964604575.1 uncultured Acetatifactor sp. | reverse complement strand
CCCATTTTTGAGAAAAACACACTGGTCCGCCACCGTACCCACAAAATCCAGAATGTGGCTGGAAATCAGAACCACAGCCCCTCTCTCCCTGGCAGTCGCAATATCCTCTTTTAATGTAATAATACCTTGTGTATCCACACCGTTGGTGGGTTCATCCAGAATGATAACATCGGGATTTCCCAAAAAAGCCAGGATAATTGCAATTTTTCTTCTGGTCCCCAGAGAAAGCTCATCCACATAATTTTCCAGACAGTCTGTTATCTGATATCTTTTTACAGCCGTAGTTAAATCTTCCCTGTAACCACCGTTATATTTTAAATCGCATAGAATATGGAAAAAGTCTTTTAATTTTACCTTTTTGCCTGTTTCTATTTTTTCCGGCATAAATCCTATTTTTTTACGAATCTCATACTGTCCGGTTTTGTTGTTGTCAAGAGTCACTTTACCTTCATCAGGTACAATCAGTCCGGCAATTAGTTTTAAAATGGTACTTTTTCCCGCACCATTGGGACCAATAACAGAAGTTACACTTTTTGCCGGACATGTAAAAGAAATATGCTTTACACCGTTGGCATGGTTATACGTTTTTGTAATATTTTCAAGTTTAATCATGTTAATCCTCATTTCCGGGCAAACGCCAGTCCTCGTTTCCAGGTAAATTTTACACAGGTTCTCTTCCCCACATGTATTTTATTTTTCTCACCAGATGCACTGCCACAAAAACAGCTAAAATGGGAATCATATTAATCAATAGACAGCCTAAGCTCAGGAATATAAATTTAATACTTACGCTGTCCGTATGTGTGCAGCCATAATTAATATACACAATGCTCCAGAATATGTTTTCAAGGATGCCGACAATCGTTAATATCATTACGTAATTTATATTTTGGGAGTACACACCACATATCGTAATGGGCAGCAGACCAGTAAAAAGAAAACCGGAGACAGCTTCCGCACAGAAAAATCTGTAAAAGGGTACATTAAGAAGTCCATACAGTTTCATGGAGCCTCTGAATTTTTTATAATATTCATCATGGCAGAGAGTCAGAAAAAGGCTGAGCGCCATTGTCATAATAAAAAACAGTCCGGGGTCCGGACGGACCCGGAAGGCGCAGAATAACAGTGCAGCAATCATACTGATTTTAATAAAACAAAGCTCGGGAACAAGATATCTGTGTTTCAGGAAAATAAGTGTGGTTCTTGCCCAGGCAGGAAAAATATTTTTTTCCCACCTTTTTCCCATACCGGCGCTGTCGGCACAGACAGCAGATAAAGAGTGATTCCCCCTGCGCTCCTGTTTTTCCAGATGCTTCTCATAGAAGAAAATAGAGACTCCCAGAAATGTAAGAAACACCATATTCCACAAAAGGCGGCAGACCAGATTTTCCTCTACAATAAAAAGTTGGAAAGCCGCATGGAAAAAGAAGAAAAAGTTTTTCAGCCTCATCAGCAGATAAATCAGGTATTCGTTATCCCTTAACACGAAGATAATTTTTAAATCCATGCAGTAATCATACAGAGTACGCAGTATGGTGAGCAGAGTGCCTGTGCATATGATAATCAGTACAATGGTGATGCCGTGGGAAAAAGGCAGATAGTTTTCCCGGAATATAGCCATCGCACATTTCCTCCAACTGTCATTCAGCATAAATGTAAAGATAAGAGTGCATACAATGTAAATTACAAGCTCCAGTATTTCCATTATTCTGTTTTCAAAAGAAGCATAAAGCCTCCATCCTCTGTTTTTTATATTCATCTTACATTTACCCTGAAAGTTTCTTTAAAAACTGCACATTGTATTGTTGCTTCCCCAAAATAATACGGTTTCTGGTTAATGAATTAAATTATATCATAAAGTAACTTCTTGACATATAGATTTTTGTATGATTACATATCAAATATAGATTTATTGAAGAGAAATTTCCGGGTCAATGGAACAGATTTAAGAGGAGGATGTAAGATTATTATGTTTTTATTTTTTTTATTCTTTTTTTTCCCTCTGCTTTTTACGTTAATAGGAATTGGCTGTATAGCACTCCATTTTCATAATAAGAAAAAGAAAGGGTTGTGTACCGGCACAACTACCGGAAAAGTCATAGGGATATCCAGAAACCGTGAATACAGAAGCACTGGACCCAGACGCGGATATCGGCATCCTCGTTTTGAGTATTTTGTGAATGACCGCAGGTATACGATTCTGGGATACAGCGCCAAATTATATCCGGTGGGCTCCACGGCAACTATCTATTATAATCCGGCTTCACCGGATATGGCGTATACAGAAGAAAAAGACCATTCTTTATTTTTTGCGTTTCTTTTTTTTCTGGTGGCAGTTCTTTATATTATTATTATTGGTGTTCTACTAAAAATAGTAATTTATTTACCCTAATGATATTTTTTTGCAGGAAACAAAATTCAGCCTTATCACATAAAGTGGTAGGGCTGTTTTTATGAAGAAAATACTATGAAAAGGGTTTTCCTGATTTTGTAAATGCAGTTGGTACAATGGACAAATTGGTTATTAAAGATTATTTTTATAAAATAAAATAGCAGCATAATAAAATATAAAATAAATCAATTATATAGTAAAATAAAAGTAGCAAAAATCAATAAATATATTACATTATTGTATAAGTACAAGCACATAAGGCATTATTATACAATAAAATACATCAATATAATAGATAAAATATATACTTGTTATAATAAAAAAATAGTGCTATTATAAAAGTCAAATTTATAAAAGCACACAGATTTGTTCCGGCACAGAAAGTTATTTGATGTATTTCATGGGGATGCCTGCGGCAGGCTGCTGGAAGAAGACACTGGAGATGGAGTTTAGAAGATTAGAAAATATAGAAAGGTATGGTGCAGGTATGAGTATAGGAAACACGACAAGTACAGAAAAAGTAAAAGTTTCAGAGAAATATGGGAAGACTTATTTTATGCCCCCGGTCGTAACTTACGACTGGGTAAAGAAGGAGACCATTGAGAAAGCCCCCATCTGGTGCAGTGTGGATTTGCGTGACGGCAACCAGGCATTAATTGAGCCAATGAGTCTGGAAGAAAAGCTGGAGTTTTTTAAGTTGCTGGTGGCGGTGGGCTTCAAGGAAATTGAAGTAGGCTTTCCGGCGTCCTCCGATACGGAGTACAATTTTATCAGGGCGCTGATTGAGAAAAATATGATTCCTGAGGACGTGACTATCCAGGTGCTGACCCAGGCCAGGGAGCATATTATCCGCAAAACCTTTGATGCGGTGAAGGGTGCGCCCCATGCAGTCATCCATCTTTACAATTCCACTTCTGTGGAGCAGAGGGAACAGGTATTTAAAAAGGATAAGGAGTCCATTAAGAAACTGGCGGTGGACGGTGCCCGGATGTTGAAAACGCTGGCAGAGCAGACGGAAGGAAACTTTACCTTTGAATACAGCCCGGAAAGCTTTTCCCAGACCGAGGTAGACTATGCACTGGAGGTATGCAATGCGGTACTGGACGTGTGGCGTCCCGATGCAGACCATAAAGCGATTATCAATCTTCCCACCACAGTGCAGGTGGCAATGCCCCATGTATTTGCCTGTCAGGTGGAATACATGCACAAGAATCTGAAATACCGGGACAGCGTGGTGCTCAGTGTCCATCCCCACAATGACAGAGGATGCGGTATCAGCGATGCGGAGTTTGGTGTGCTGGCAGGTGCGGACAGAGTGGAAGGAACGCTGTTCGGCAATGGAGAACGTACCGGCAATGTGGATTTAGTCACGGTAGCCATGAACATGGTGTGTCATGGTGTGGACAGCGGACTGGATTTTTCCCATATTATGCAGATAAGAGACGCTTACGAGAAATTTACCAAAATGAAAGTGCATGAGAGAACCCCCTATGCGGGAGATTTGGTGTTTACTGCTTTCTCCGGCTCCCATCAGGATGCCATTAGTAAAGGAATGAACTGGCTGAAAGAAGGAAAAAGCGGTAAGCGATGGGATGTGCCCTATCTGCCCATTGACCCTGCGGATGTGGGAAGGGAATACGAGTCCGATGTTATCCGCATCAACAGCGTGTCCGGCAAGGGCGGTGTTGCATTTGTTTTGAAACAGCAGTTTGGATTTGCGCTGCCCGCAGCCATGCAGGAGGAAGTGGGATATCTGGTGAAAGGTATTTCCGACAGAAGACACCAGGAGCTTCTGCCCAAGGAAATATACTCCATTTTTGAAGAAAACTATATAAATCCCAGAGAGGTCTTCAATATACCGGAGTGTCATTTTAAGCAGGAAAACGGTATTCAGGCGGAGGTAACCATTGAGCAGAATGGGGAGAAAAGAGTAATCTGCACCAGCGGAAACGGACGTCTGGATGCGGTCAGCAATGCCATCAAAAACTATTTTGGAGTGGAATATGAGCTGTCCATATATGAGGAACATGCCATTTCCAAGAGTTCCGCCTCCAGAGCCGCCGCTTATGTGGGTATTATGCAGGACGGCAAGTATTATTGGGGCGTGGGCGTGGATGAGGATATTATCAAAAGCTCCATTGCCGCGCTGGTGGTGGCCGTCAACAAGCTTGCAAAGGAGCAGCACATTACAACAGGCAGAGAAGAGCGCATTGTGGAAATTATTAATTTTATCCACAAAAATTATACCTCTGTCACACTGGACAGTCTGGCAGACCACTTTCATCTTTCCAAGCCGTATCTTTCCAAATATATTAAAGAAAAATCAGGTATGACATTTCAGGAGGTGGTGAAAGAACGGCGCCTGAAGAAAGCGAAGACACTTTTAAAAGAAACTGCTTATACCATAGAAAGGATTGCATCGGATGTAGGCTATGAGAATGTGGAGCATTTTAACCGTACCTTTAAAAAGACGGTTGGAATGACCCCGGTGCAGTTCCGCAAGGGAATAGTGTGAAAAGTACTTCTAGAACTCAGCAGCAGAGGCTGCTTCGTTAAGAAGTACTAAGTCTGCTGAGCAGACTTTTTTCACACGGGAGAATGCCTGAAATACGGCATTCTCCGCATTGATTTGAGATTCCGCAGAGCGGAAACATGGCGGTTAGTGTGAGAAGGTGAGGAAAATATGTATAAAATTCTTGTGGCAGATGATGAAGCTGATATTGTTTGTATGCTGAAAGACTATTTTGAGATAAACGGATATCAGGTGGTTACGGCAGCCAGCGGTGAGCAGGTGATTGCGAAGATTGCGGAGAAGCCGGATATTATTCTGCTGGATGTGAATATGCCCGGCGGTGACGGTATTTCCGTATGCCGTAAAATACGGGACTACGTATCCTGCCCTATCCTGTTTCTCACAGCGCGGATTGAGGATGCCGACAAGATTACCGGTTTTGCGGCGGGGGGAGATGATTATATTATCAAGCCCTTTTCCATTGATGAGCTGGGGGCAAGAGTGGCGGCGCATATCCGGCGGCAGCACAGAAGTCCCATGGAGGCAAATGTAAGGTTTTTTGGCAGTCTGACTGTGGATTACTCTGCGAAAACCGTGTCCGGCGGAAACGGTGTAATTTCTCTTGCCAAAAAGGAGTATGAGATAATTGAGCTGCTTTCTCTCAATGCAGGCCAGGTTTTTGACAAAGAACGGATTTATGAGCGGATATGGGGATATGATTCGGATGGGGACAGCTCCACGGTGGCAGAGCATATCCGCCGTATCCGGGCAAAGCTTTCCTCCGTGGGGGAGGATTATCACATAGAAACGGTCTGGGGGATGGGTTATAAATGGGTAAAATAAAAGAAAAAGTGCAGCGCCATATGTCCCTGAAATGGAGTTTTTTTCTGTATCTGCCCATAGGTTTTGTGATGTCATTTGCAGGTGCCTATGCCATAGGAGTGGGTACTAATTACCTCCAGGACTGGTATAGGGCAGAGAATGATAAAGCAGCAATCAACCCGGAGGAAGGGCACTATGAGATTGTTATTGATGAGTATGGGCACGCCAACACCGTATATGTTGGCGGCGATATTTTTATGGACAAAGATAAAGAAAGGATTTATTTTCTCATAAGTAATGCCCAGGTCATATTGATACCAATGTGGGTAATGTTCAGTATAGGCTTTATCGGATGGAAATTTTATAACAGAGAGCTGCGGGAGCCTATCGAGATACTGATGAAGGCATCACGGAAAATTTCGGAAAACCAGCTTGATTTTGAGGTGTATTACCACAAAAAAAATGAGCTGGGTATGCTGTGTGGTGCGTTTGATGAAATGCGGAGGACACTTTATGAAAACAACAGGGAGCTCTGGCATTCCCTGGAAGAGAGAAAACGTCTCAACTCTGCATTTTCCCATGATTTACGCACACCTCTGACAGTACTTAGGGGATACGCGGAATTTCTTGAAAAATACTGTCCCGATGGTAAGGTATCCCAGGAAAAGCTGCTGTCGGTACTGGGAATGATGAAGGGACAGATAAGCCGTCTGGAGCATTACACACAGAAGATGAATACGGTCCAGAAGCTGGAAGACATTATTCCAGACCGCAGAGAAATTTCCTTCCGGCAGCTTGCAGACCAGCTTTCCGAGACGGGAAAGTTGATTTGTGGAGAGAAGAAGTTTTCCATCAGGCTTATGACTGCGCCGGATGTGGAAGAGCAGTTGACTCTTGACCCGGAGCTTGTCATGCAGGTGTATGAAAATCTGGTTTCCAATGCGGTGAGATATGCCGGGGAACATATCAGTGCCGGAATCAATTTGGAAAAGGGAATGCTTGGCATAGTGGTCTGTGATGATGGACCGGGCTTTTCACAGGAGGCTCTGGAACATGCCACAGAGCCTTTTTACAGGGAGGAAGGCAGCAAAGGCTCCACCTTTGGTCTGGGCTTGTATATCTGTCGTATTATCTGCGAAAAATGTGGCGGCAGGCTTAGTATAGCCAATTCCGCCAGTGGGGCGGGCAGCAGGGTTACCGCCGAATTTCCCGTATGCGCATTGCCGCAAAGGTGAAAAGAATAAGCAGTACGGAGGCGGCAATAAGCCTGTAATTAATGTCGGAGTTATTGTCCATATACATGCGGAAGAGAAAAAACATGCCAAGCTTTTTATTCAGACCAAAATTGGCGAGATAATATATCATTGCCGCCATATATCCCGTGGTGGCGCTGCCACTGAGCCCTGCCACCATAAAGCCTATGGCGCCGAGAAAAAATGCGGAGGCAAATCCTGCCGTGAAATGAAGGATGGAGACATCACTTTCACAAAGACGCATGACAAGCGTAAATCCACCCACTATCAGGGCGAGAAACAACAGGGAATACAGAACCCGCAGGGCACATACGGCACGGTAGCCTTTACGCCTGGAACGAATGACATCCCGTATGTTTTCGTTCTGCTCAGGGAGAAATATGGGTGTCAGAAGTACCGCCCCCGCAAGACTGAGCAGCATTTCCAGCGGCTGTGCCGCATTGCGCCAGTCCAGGGCGGTGACGCCAAATACCATGGAGGTCAGCAGGGCGAGGACCAGCGCAGCGGCAAAATGTATCAGGGAATTATGCCGCAGATTTATTGTTGTTATTTTTACTAATCTTTGAAAGTCCAATGTATCCACCTCTTCTTTTTGCTTCATAAATAATTACGGTCAGCATGACAAGCATCACCGCCAGCACCGTATAGAAAATTCTGTTGAAAGTAAACTGTCTGAGTGTATCTGCAAACAGGTCAGCCCCATAAAGGGAGTTATGTCTGAGAACCAGGGTAAAGCTCTTTATTTTACCTGTAAGTCCTTCCGACGAGGCAAATATACTCATAAACCACCATGCCCCCTGGATAAAAATGGCAATCAGGGAGGAAAACAGTTCTGTGAAAAGCATACCCACAGCAGCTGCCAGCATGATATTGGGAACCAGCCATCCGACGGCATATTTTGGCAGTACAAATATATCCATTTCGTAGCCGGGATAAAGGCCTATAACCTTAATCTGCGCCAATACCACCGTAAGCGCCAGCGGAACCAGCATTACTGTTACCAGTGCCGTGAAGCGTACAAAAACCAGTTTCAGGGAAGAGACCCTGCGGGAAAAAATAAGCTGCTCCATCTGGGATTTCTTATCCCTGCCTGTCAGGGACGCCGCCACGAATACGGGAAGTATCGCCAGAACAATACCCGAATAATCGCAGAAAAGGCGGGCGTAGGCAGGAGTAATTTTCTCTTCGTAAATAGTTTTGTTATATTCTGCAAGAGCGTCTTCATAAGTTTTCGGAACACGGGAAAACCGGGATACAATGTAGGCATCGCTGTAGTCCGAGCCGCCGCCGATGATTTTGTCCGCCTGCCGCATCAGTTCCCGAAAACGTTCATAGGTAAGAGTTTTAGGAATATTTACCTGGGGCAGTACCATTTCTTTAGGAAGCACAGTATAGCCTCCGTTTCCATCGGGAATCATTTCCATTCCTCCGGCTTCGTAGTCTGTAAAGTTATCAAGCTCCTGTCTGGTTATGCCGGAAAGCTCATAAATAATATTACAAAGCTGGTCTTTCTTTTTTTCGTTAAGCCGGACGGACTTGTAGAAGCCGATAGGATATGCGGTAAAGCTGCCTGACAGATATTCCCCCACCAGACCGTCTATGGCAGCAGGCATAAGTATTTCAGGAACTTCTTTTGCAATGGTGCCATAGTTGTCATATCCCTCCACAGGCGGAACCAGAGGTTCCCTGAGGTCGCCATCAAACTGGGAAAAGTACATTGCCAGCACAGCGGCTGTGTATAGCAGGAAAGTCAGGGAAAATAAAACTTTTTTACATTCTTTGAAAAATAACATTATTCTTCACCTCCCACGTCACAGCCATTTTTATACAGACAGTACATGTACGCATCCTCTGCGTTGGGCGTGGCAGGCACAGCATTCTGTATATAGGGTATCTC
Source organism: uncultured Acetatifactor sp. (assembly GCA_964604575.1). Lineage (GTDB taxonomy): Bacteria > Bacillota > Clostridia > Lachnospirales > Lachnospiraceae > Acetatifactor. The sequence goes on along the minus strand of CAZRZM010000102.1, from coordinate 2,715 downwards.
ATTGGAAATGATTCTTACGGTGGTGTATTCGCTCTGCACAAGCATTCCGGTGACAATATACTCCTTTTTAATCTGTGACAGAAATTTTTTCTGTATATTCAGGGTATATACTTTTCCTTTGGCATCGCCTATAAGCTGGGACACCGTTCCCTGCCACAAAATTCTGCCGTTGTTCATAATAGCAATATCCTCGCAGGTGGCTTCGATATCTCCCACAATATGTGTGGAGAGGATTACAATCCTCTCTTCCGCAACTTCGCAGAGCAGATTGCGGAACCGTATCCGTTCTTCGGGGTCAAGACCTGCCGTCGGTTCATCTACAATCAGTACCTTTGGGTCATGGAGAAGGGCCTGGGCGATGCCGAGCCGCCGTTTCATGCCCCCGGATAGAGTCTTCACTTTCTTTTTTCTATGCTCTGTAAGGTTCACTCTTTTTAACAGCATTTCGGAGCGTTCCTTTAACTTGTTTTTGTCCATGCCCGAAAGCAGTCCCAGATATTCCAGACTTTCCTCCACTGTCATGGAAGGATACATGGAAAAATCCTGGGGCAGATATCCCGTAATACTGCGTATCTCTTTTACGTTTTCAATGGGTATGCCGCATACGGTAATGGTTCCGTTCCTGCCGGAATGCAGTGTGGCAAGCATTTTCATAAGAGTGGTCTTGCCTGCGCCGTTGCGTCCCAGCAGTCCGAACATCCCCTGGTGGATTGTCAGGTTGATATTATCCAGAGCCTGTTTCCTGCCGTAAAATTTGTCTACATTTTTGATAATAATTGCGTTATCCATAAAATTGTCACCTCTTGTTAAGTTGATTAATCTGTGAGGATAGCATAAAACTTAATTTTCAACTTTTTATCTATTTTTTTAAATATCCTTGACGTGGGAAACGAATTATTGTTAGAATCAGAGAAAAGGGACATTGTGGAGTGTACATAGGGGGGCAAACCTGGGGAAATTCAGGGACGCAAAGCCAGAAGTCTAAGGTAATGTAGGGGAATATCTATATCTATATTATGATGATAGTTCGGTTGCAGTGGAGACATTGCAGCCTTTTTTTGTCTACTCCATTGTGGAAATAAATACAAAGGAGAAAAATTATGAGATATTTTAAAAAATGTTTTAAACAGTTTATGGCGCTGTTTACGATTGCAGTGCTGTTTGCCGGCAGTGTTCCCGGTTCTGTGGACGCGCAGGAAGCTGCACAGAGGGTCTACACCCACGAGGGATATGAAATTACTTATTCCGTGTCAGACAGATGGAACGGCAACAGGAACATAAACGTGACAGTTTCCAATACAGGCGGGGAGGATATCTGCGGATGGGCGATTTCCTTTGTTCCCGGCGGTGAGATTTATAATATCTGGGATGCCCGGGTTGTAAGCCGTGAAGATGGGGAAAACGGTACAGAGGACAGAGGCGAATGCCTTATCAGGAGTGAGAGCTATAACGGACGTATTCCGGCAGGCGGTTCCGTCAGCTTCGGATACCAGTTGGAGGCGGACACCATGGAACTTCCGACAGATGTCATGGAACTGTCAACAGATTCCATGGAACTTTCGACAAGTTCCATGGAATTCCCGATGGACATGAGGCTCTGTGCGGAAAAAGCCATTTTGCCCGAAGAGGCGTACACGGTTTTCTTAAATATCGGCAGTGACTGGCAGACAGGGCTTGTGGGTGAAATTGTACTGCAGAATATAGGGGACAATGAGCTTTATTTCTGGGAGCTTGCATTTGATACCAATGTCCATATCGACAGCCTGTGGAATGCAAGGCTGTCCCAAAATTCCACGGAGGGTTATTCCTATCTTGTAAAGGCCTGCGATGACACGGCGGTTATTGCACCGGGCGGTGAGGTGAAAATTGGTTTCAGCGCCACAAAGGATGCCGGTGTACAGCCCATGATAGAGAATGTTTCCCTGTCCCACACTTCCATTCAGGGTTCGGTTTCCGGTGGAGAGACTGGGAATGAAGAGCCTGAAGACCCCGAAAAACCGGAAAATCCTGAATATCCGGAAGACAGCGGAACAGTTTTTTATGAAAAGATTGCAGAAGTGATGCAGCGCTATGATGAAACAACCTATGATTTGGATACGGACGGGGACGGATTAAGGGACTGTGAAGAGGAAATCATCGGAACGGATTTGTATGTACCGGATACGGATGGAGATTCCCTCTCTGATTATGATGAGGTCTACAGAACTTATACAGACCCTCTTGTGTCTGATTCAGCGGTACCCGGCTGCCCTGATGGGGAAGCCGACAGTGACGGGGACGGCATTCTGAATATTGTGGAAGTAGAGCTGGGTACCAATCCGCTTTCAGCAGACACGGATGGGGATGGAATAACAGACGGCGATGAGATTAATATCTATGGAACGAATCCTGTCCTGATAGATACAGATGGTGACGGGATTGAAGACGGACATGAGCTGGTGCTTGGTTTTGACCCGTTGAAGAAGGATTCCAATGATGACGGCATCCCGGATGGGGAAACCCTGTTTACGCAGGAAACAGAGGCTGTATTTGAAAACAATGCACATATAAGTAAGGTCCATGTGACGGCAGAGGCTGGGAATCTGTTCCCGGAGGTAACGACTATCGAAGAAATTCCCCAGTGCCTGAATGAGGATTTTGAAAGGGTCGGAGTGTTCGGCACTCCGGTGGAAATCAGTACTTATTCAGATATCGGGTCAGCCCGGATTTCGTTTT
>CAZRZM010000101.1:8993-11792 GCA_964604575.1 uncultured Acetatifactor sp. | reverse complement strand
TATGACCTTCACCGGGAATATAGCTTGTTACTTCGATTCCGTTGGAAAGACGAACTCTGGCAATCTTTCTAAGAGCTGAGTTAGGCTTTTTAGGAGTAGCTGTTTTCACAGCAGTACATACACCACGCTTCTGGGGAGCAGAAACGTCTGTCGCTTTCTTATGAAGGGAGTTGTATCCTTTCTGGAGAGCCGGTGCAGTAGACTTCTTTACAGTAGTCTTACGTCCTTTTCTTACTAACTGGTTAAATGTTGGCATTCTGTTTCACCTCTTTCTTATAATATAATTATTTGTTGGCATACAAAAAGACAATGTATCTGCATGCCAGTGCGCCTACTCGCGCACACTAAGATAGTATAACCGCTTGCAAATACATTGTCAATATTTTTTTATTTTACATGAACCAAAAAAGCCCATCCACTCTCTGCTACAGTGACAACAATTTCTTTTTGTAATCACCAAACTCCGTGTCTGAAATAATGCCTGCATCTTTCAGATTCATCAGTGTCTGTGCCTTCTTCTGCAGTTCACTGATATCACTATAGTGTGAAAAAATATTATCAATCACTTTCTGCTTGAAATTTTCATAGTCAGCCTGCGTGATAAAAGTAGTATCGGCGAGAAGTGCAAACAACTGCATTCTGGCAACTACATCATGATTGTCGTCAATGGTCTGCAGCACTTCCTTCTTCTTCTCCTGATATTCATCGGCATCCAGCCAGCCACAGCGTTTCAAAGTCATCAGACGTTCAATCTGGCTTCTCAGCTTTACTTCGGAAGTATAATCCAGTGTAGTCATGTCAGCAACAAATTCCCGCTTTTTCTGAGCGAACTCTTCCGGTGTAAACATAAAGGTTTTGGAAAGTGTGGTGAGACGCATTAATTTATGCTCCAATGCAGGAATACTGTCTCCCATCTTAATCCGGGTATCGTCTGCCACAATCTTGATGAACTGGTCATACTGGGCAGGAGATAAAATCTCGCATTCTTTCAGAGCAGGCCATTTCTGAATCTTTTCCACAACTGTTTCTTCCGGGTCATCGGACTCATACTGTACTGCCTGAATAATGTCGCCACATATTTTGTCATACTCAGCATTCGAGAGAATTTCACACAGATTAAGCAATAACAGCTTCTTCAGATTCTGCTTGAAAACATCATCGGATACATTATTTAATTCAGAGCACTCGTCAATGGTCGTTCTCTTAAACTCCGCGAATTCCTCTTCTGACAAAAAGCCAATCTCACTGTACTGCAAATTTACCTTGAGTTTGCTGAAAAATGCTTCCAGACCATTCAGACTGCTGATATACTCTGCCTTGCTGTTCTTATACTCCTTTTCTGTAATCATGCCGGTCTTGTAGATAGCTTCCATTTTCTCAAACTGCTTTTTGCGCTCTTCGATGGAAGGTTCTGCCGTTGTTCGGTCCTGGGCTGCCGCCGGTTTTGGAGCAGCCGGTGCAGGTCTCGGAGCAGCCGGTGCAGGTTTGGGTACGGGCTTGGGCGGTACCGCACTTCGCGGTGCAGGCACCGGAGCACTGCCGGGTCTCTCAGAACCGTAACCATCCCTGTTAGCTTCTATGAGTTCACGAATCAGAGAAGATGCCCTTCCAATGTCTTTCATGCCCGGAAAACGCAACTGAAGTTTTTCCACACCATAAAGCGAACTGGAACGCACATATATGACAAATGTATCCAGTCCCTGATATGATATTTTTTCAATCTTTGTAATGGTTTTGATATCATAATTAATATCACTTGTATATTCATTTCCACTATTTTCCGGATATACAATCGCCTTGCCGGTGATAGCATTAGTAGAAATCTCAAGGAAAAGGGTTTTTTCGTTGCCGGGAATCTTTTTTAACAATCCCCTGCCAAATTCACACTGAAATACTTCGCTCGCCATATCCACCGCCCCTTTTTCTGTTATAATTATGACCGGCTTCCCTACTCATACCGGAAGCAGTCACACACAGTTTCTTATATAAACAAAAATAAAATCTTAAAATATGAAAATTTAAGATTGTTCCCTTTCCATATGTTTTATCTTAATAAAAGTATAATGAAAATATTAAGCTCTGTCAATAGGAAGTACTTGAGATTCATTAAGATATCTTCTCAAAGCATCCTGCCAGGAAGGTAATTTTTGAAATCCATTTTCTGTTAATTTTTCTTTACTCATGCGGCTGTTAAAAGGTCTTGCTGCCTTTGCCCCGTATTCTGCGGTCGTAACCGGAAGTACATTCATGTCCACCCCTGCTTCTTTGAAAATTGCACAGGCAAAATCATACCAGGAACAGACACCTTCATTGGTGGCATGGTAGATACCATATTGTGAAGTCTGTACCATATCCACCAGGAGCTTTGCCAAATCATAGGTATAGGTGGGGGAGCCGAACTGGTCGTTCACCACAGTAACAGTATCCCGCGTCTGGGCAAGACGAAGCATAGTTCTAACAAAATTATTGCCATTGATACCAAACACCCATGCAATACGCACAATAAAATACTTGTCCAGCGCACTCCGTACCGCCAGTTCTCCTTCATACTTTGTTCTGCCATACACACTTTTCGGGCTGCATTCATCATCCGGCTCCCAGGGACGCTCTCCCTCGCCGCTAAACACATAATCCGTACTGATGTAAATCATTTTAATATCCAGGTCTTTACATACCTCAGCAATATTGCGCGTACCATCCACATTTACTTTTCTGCATACCGCTTCATTATCCTCTGCCGCATCCACCGCTGTATAAGCAGCACAGTGAATTACTGCGTCCACATCTGAACCGCCGATA
>CAZRZM010000101.1:0-8983 GCA_964604575.1 uncultured Acetatifactor sp. | reverse complement strand
CCCGGCGTACACTTTCCGCATCTGTGATATCCATCTCTTCCACATCCACGCCCACTGACTCCAGTCCGCGTCGCTGCAGCTCCTCCACCACATCATAACCAAGCTGTCCTTTGACACCTGTTACCAAAACTCTCATGAATGCCCTCCCTATTTTATATAAATTAATTCAATGTATAGTCATCCCTGCGGATTCCACTAATCTGGTATACCCTGGAAGGCGTTTCGCTCATTTCCATATTAAGCAGAGCCCAGCCACGTTTCTGAAATTCCCTTCCACACACATCAAACAGATAATCGCAGACATTTTCCAGCGTCGGGTCAACCTCTGTAAAAGGCGGTACATCATTGAGGCACTTGTCCTGATAACGCTCCAACAGTCCATTGACGCAATGCTCAATATCCGAGAAACTGATAACCTCCTCACCAAGCAGGGAAATACCCAGCGCAATTTCCCATGTGTGGGAATGAATTTCCCCGGCTTTTCCATTCATATGCACATAATGATTCATGTTCAGATAAAACTTATATTTGTATTGCTTATAAATCATAACAGACTCCATTCCGAGAACACATTTACGGCTCTTCCAGTATATTTATCAACTTTTGTCTGATTTCATAAATCCAGCTCCAGTCAAACTTCAACACTGTTTTACAGTCATCCATCTCCGCAGTCCAGGTTTTGGTCTTCCATGTACTTTTCCTTGTAATGGAATTGATAATACCTGCAATCCGCACAAAAAATGTAAACATGTTATACAGTGGCATCAGAAAAAGATATCCTATCTTTCCTGCATAATACTTCTGGGTATCCTTAAATGCCTGAAGGAAAGAAACAATATTAATGTAGTACAAAAATCCTACCAGCACATACAGACCATAAATAAGCGCCGTCGCCTTCAGTGTATTGCCAAAATCATAATTCATACATCCGATTGCAACCAGGGCAATATACCACACCATCCGTGGAAACGCAAACGTATGGTCCATCATAATCAGCCTTGTGGCTGAATCTGTGAAAAAACGGCGGATTGGACGCTTCATTTTATCCTTCATAAACATATTAGTCACTTCCAGTTCACCAATCTGCCATCGCTGTCTCTGGGTATAGAACTTGTTCAGATTGTCAATGGGATCCACCATAAACAACGCATCGGGACAAAGCTCAATCCGCTTATTCAATATACTTTTCACCTGAAAAGACAAATGCGTGTCCTCACAGATAGTATTCGTATTATACAGATAAGTCTTTAAAAGAACGGATTTGCGGAATGCCGAAAAAGCACCGGAAAGCGTATAAATACTGTTAAACTGTGACTCAAAATTCCGTCCTGCCAGAAACGCCTGGGCATATTCCATAAATTCCAGTCTTCTGAACTGTCTGAGAAAAAATCCCTTTGTTTCTTCCACCAGTCTCGGTTCCGTAAGAATAACACCCGTCATACAGTCCACATTCTGACTGAACTCAAAGCGTTTAACAATATTATACAACGCTTCCTCATGTAAAATACCATCGCTGTCAATATTAATAACATATTTTCCGTTACTGTTAAAAATTGCCTTATTTAAAGCCTTGGATTTTCCCTGTTTAGAAGAAATCCACCACATACCCAACTGGGGAAAATCAATCTGCGCCCGTTGGAATTCCTCAAAACTATTGTCTTTAGAGCCATTATCCACCAAAAGCACTTCTATCATTTCCACCGGATAAGTCGAATGATTAATAGAAGCAATACAGTTATACAGCGTCATTCCGGAATTATAAACCGGTACAATGAGCGTAATGGAAGGCTTAAAATCCAATTGCTGTTTTTTAAATTTTTTGAGATGAAATTTTTTCCACACCAAAATCAGAAAGTTTCCGACTGCAGGAATAATCTCAATGAGCAATGGAAGTATAATCCATGCGCTCCAAAAAAAGAACATATTAGTCAATCTTCCCATCATATTGGAAATCTCCTACCTTTTGATTCCGAATCTGCTTTCTGGTAAACACATAAAAATAGAGAAGAATCGAAAGCGCATAGAACACGATTCTGCCTATTATTGTATGTGCCATATAATAGGACTCATTGCCAAACCAATGAATCACATAACAGATAACTGTCAGCCTGAATATATTGCAGCCAATTATCCACAGACTTCCCAGAAAGGCTACCACTATTTTCTCCACACCTTTATAGACTCCGAAAAATGCTATCAAGGCTATAAATACCAGAATTTCTACTAATCCTGCGCACTCAAAATCCACATATAACGAAACCGGTCCATTTGCATTTTCAATAAAAAGTACTCCGTAGCTGGCATACGCCTCAAATGCTCCAAGCATTTTTCCTACAATTCCGGTACAGTAACAGACAAACTTCGCCAGCGGTGCCGTAGCTATAGGCTCCAGAATAAAGAAACTAAACGTAAACAACCCTACACATCCCGTTATAAAATAAAGAAAGTCTAATTTTTTTCTTTTAAAGACAGTGAGCAGATATATCCACAATATAAATAATAATAAAACCACCGGAAAATATTTCATTGCCTTATATCTCCCTTTCCTGCTGCGTCAGTGTCCGGTTGATAAACTCCTGGTAATTCTCATCACTGACCGGCTGGTAAGTAAAACCCAGCAGCAACTGCTCTCCCATGGAGAACATTGCCACCGGACTGTCTCCTACCTCCAAATTCAAAAGCTTTGCATCATAATACTCCACAATCTGTTGGATATCATAAAAAACAACTTCACATATCCCTTCGATTGTGGGTATCACTTCTTCAAATTTATCCAGTTCATTTAAACACTTGCCCCTAAACTGCGCCAGATAATCACTGATAGCCTTTCCACATTCATTTTGTCTCTCAAGGTCTATATGCTTCATCTCAATACATGCAATCAGCAAAAAGGTATGAACATGCTTTTTGGTATCATCATCCAGAACCATATTATGGGAAGCATTAAAATGAAAATGCCATCTATATATTCTGTTCATTTTACTGCTCTTTCTTCTGCTGTTTTCTTCCTTTTTTCCCAAGGAAGAACATACCTCCCCAAACACCTGCCAGCGCAATTCCCGCTGCCACAAAGGGAGCGGTACCCGCACCTGCGGCTGTCACTCTGCGGTATGTCAGATTGGGATTATCCCATTGAATAACGTCCATATGTTCCATGCTCATCCGGGGATTCTGGTCTGTCATGCCGGAAAGAGGAATTTTAAGCTCAATCTCTGACTGCATATAATCACCGTTTATCCTGAGATAAGCTTTTGCACCATCCACAGGCACAGGAGAGTCTGCGCCGGCGCCATTCTTCACACATATTTCATGCACACCGGGCTGGAACTTATCTGACCCTAAAATAATAGGTTCTCCGTCTAAATCTGTCAGGTTAAACTGCGCGTACTCTCCTGTACTGTCATAAAATCTGTAATCATAACCTGCAAATTTTGCCGCATAACATTTGGCAAATTTTACATAGAGATAAGCATACTCCCCATCTGCATACAGACATACCTTATGACGTACAATATCATCATAAGTTCCCACCGGAGTTTTATATCCTTCCAGTCCGGCAGTTTCTTCCCAGACACCATCGTACCAGCAGGCGCGTGAATTGTCCCAATTGTACTCATAAGAGCAGGGGATATCAGCCCAGTCATCAAAACTGCCGTCTATTATAACAGGGGATGCAGCATTGTATGCTGACAGTCCAAAGGAGCCAAGCTTATCCACCTCTTTCCGGGAAGTGTACAAATCTTCCTGAGGTTCTCTGCCAAGACTTACTGTCAGATGTATCTGCCCATCTGCCTCTTCCTGTTTCATAACCACATCCGATTCCACATCATCAGAATAGACATACTCTATAACAGGCTCACCAAGCTCTGTAAGCATCTGTATTGCATCTTGCAGTGCCATGCCTGTAGTGTCAGGCACCATTGTCTGCCAAACAGTATCTGCATCCGCATCCATATTGGTATCCTGCACAATGTCACTGTCACTTACCGAACCTGCAAACTCTGCAGCACCGACCTGCATCGGTATCGACAGACAAAGCATTCCACAAAACACATATCCAACTGCCTTATTCAACACTTTCTTCCTTTTCATATGCCACTCCTTCTTTCTTTTTCCACAACACTGTCCAGAAAACAGCCAGTCCTGCAATACCGACAAGAGAACATACTATGCCGACTCCAAAATCCGTATAATGTACTCCGTAAACCGTTGTTCCTTCATCCGACAATAATAAATTATCATAAGACGCTTTGCGTCCATTGTCTTTTCTCTCAAAGCAGTCCAGATTTGCCAGTCCGGTGATAATACCGCTCTCCGGTGCTGCAATCGTCACACTCTCCGGTGCATAATCCACTGTTATCGGAACCAGTTTACTTCGGCACACCTCTCCCGGTTTCTCATCAAATACTTCACTCAGATAGGTGAGGAGCGCGTCCTCTCCCGATTCCAGATAATAATGTATGGTGTTGAATCCCATAAAATAAATATTTTCTTCCTCATTTCTGCCCAGATAAGTCAAATGAGTCTGATTGTCATAGAAAGAGGATTTCAGGCTTTCCTCCATACCTGATATATATACTGTATTCCAGGACGAGTATCCTGCTGTCTTGAAATTCAGTTTAAACTGGGAGCCATTCGCTGTCTCCATAATCGGAAACCTCTCCGTAAATGCAACATATTGCGCATACACTCCCAGAAACTCCGCCTTGCCGGTCAGCTCACTGAGCGGGATATGCTGCATATCAATATAAATCCGGGTACCAGTCCGTGCAACCTGTGTCAGCATATCTTCTGCACTGTCTTTATCACGATATGTAAACCCTGACAAATATATTTTATCATATCTGCTGAGTTCTTCCATGCTATAATCTTCCAGAGCGATACTGTTTCCATATCCAAATCTGGGGAAAATATAGGAAATCGCCCTTGCATGGGTTCCTATTGCCAGACTGTCATACTCCTTTTTGACTCCAAAAGTGCCTTCTACGTCTGTATCTATATGGAACAGCCATACTTTGTCATTTTCCTGCACAAGATGATAACCCACTATGGCAGCAGATTCCATCATATCGGAAACCATATCCTCAGGAATCAGCCTTTTATATACCAGCACGGTATCATCACCCAGCTCCAGCATCCGGTCAAAGGAATAGGCATAATGCTGCATCTGGGCGGCCTCATTGATGCTGACAATATTTTCCATTGTCTGCGCACCCTGATATGCCCACCCAAAACTATAAAGCGTACTGTCTTCATTCATATCTTTACTCAGATAATAACTGGGAATTGCTCCCCACAAACTATTATCCAGTACACCAAGTCTGTTCTGCGTAACCGCAATCGCCTCATCCATCAGGTACTGGTCCATATCCGACTGCATATAATCAGCAATCGTCTCTCCTGACTGCTCCGTTATAAGCTGTAGCGTAGGCACTGTATCCAATACCATAATTAGAGTAAATAATATTATAACAGATTTCTTCAATTTTCTCCATAGGAAAATTGAGATAAAAAATGCACACATTGCCATGGGCACAAATCTTGTCATCCAGAATACCTGACTCATGGGAAGCAGTCTCACAACCGTAGACGCTGTCGTCGTGGTACTGATAAAAATCAGAAAAGCTGTGGCAAAACCGGGAATCCTCTTTTTGTCTGCAGTTAAAAGCCCGATAACGATAATCACAAAAATCGCCAGTCCAAAATAGAACTGCGACATGATATTATACCGCAGAAAAGGATTGATGGACTTCCACGCTTCCTGCGCCCATTGGTTAATCGTAGCCACCGAAGCCTCCGAAGACTGGGAGACAAGTCCGCTGCCCGTAAGTCCCGGCAACAGGGAAATACCCGACGCCAGATAGGTAAATATCAAATCAACGGTCACCCACACAGCATATCTGGCTTCCCTGTGTGCGATTCCATATACAAGGCAAAACAAAAACAGGGAAATACCCAGCATTGCAGCTATCATGTAATGGGAAAAGGTAATGAGCAGCACACTGACCGCCAGTCCAATCAACGCTTTTAATCGTTTGTGATGAATCACTTCCCACACAAAATAAAATGCAAAGGGTACTATGGAAGTAATCAATATACGCGGAATATTGCCCTCTGCAAAAAGCACTCTCAGATTATCGGGACAGAAAAAGTACAAATTTCCTACCAGAAATGCCATGCCCGGATTCTGCTCTCTGCGTCCGAACAAAAACCAGCCTATCATATTCAATATATACACAAAACCAACAAAAATATAAAAAGCATTCAGTACATCACCATGAGTCATAAACTGAAATACTGCCATCACATAATAAGATAAGGGAGGCCAGTACCGAAACAGTTCCATACCGTTGTACCAATATTCTGTGTATATTGGATATAACACGCCTTTTTTTAATGACTCATACAGATAGTTGATTTTGAATAAATGTCCAAAGGTATCTGTATCCACATTTCTGGGAAAACTGTGCGTCGCATATAGATACCATGAAAATAACACTCCAAATGCCAGCACCAGTCCCAGATATAACAGACTGGAACGCGTTTTTTTCAACTTCATCTCTCCTCCATTTAAAACTAAGAGGTGCAATCATAATATGATTACACCCCCCTGAATTGTTACTGCTCCATTTCTGTGGTTGCCAGAACCGCTTCTTCCACAATGTCTTCTGATACGAAAGTTTCCTCCTGCGAATCTGTCTCCTTGAATGATTCGTCTGTTTCCGTCTCTCCTTCCACAAACATCCCTTCATCGAAAGAAATCACGTCCATATCATCCGTGCTTAATCTGGTATTACGGTATCTCTTCATACCGGTACCGGCAGGAATCAGTTTACCAATAATTACATTCTCTTTCAGACCAATCAGGGAATCCACCTTACCCTTGATGGCTGCTTCTGTCAGAACTTTCGTTGTCTCCTGGAAGGATGCTGCTGACAGGAAAGAATTGGTAGCCAGTGCTGCCTTGGTAATACCCAGAATAATCTGTTTGCCTTCCGCAGGCTCCAGTCCTTTCTCCACCAGTTCTGCATTCATATCCTCAAAATCAAGAATATCCACAAGCGTACCCGGTAAGAAATCAGTATCACCATTATTCTCAATACGGACTTTTTTCAGCATCTGACGTACCAGTACTTCAATATGCTTATCCGAGATATCCACACCCTGCAGACGGTATACACGCTGTACTTCGCGCAGCATATAATCCTGAACTGCACGGATACCTTTAATTTTCAGCAGGTCATGGGGATTTACACTACCCTCTGTAAGTTCATCGCCTGCTTCCAGTACCTGACCATCCATGATTTTAATACGGGAACCGTAAGGAATCAAATATGCCTTGGATTCTCCGGTCTCGTCATTGGTGATAACCACTTCACGTTTTTTCTTGGTATCACGAATCTCTGCTTTACCGCCAAACTCTGCAATAATAGCAAGACCCTTGGGCTTTCTTGCCTCGAACAGCTCCTCTACACGGGGAAGACCCTGTGTAATATCATCGCCGGCAACACCACCGGTATGGAAGGTTCTCATGGTAAGCTGTGTACCCGGCTCACCGATGGACTGGGCAGCAATAATACCAACTGCCTCACCCACCTGGACTGCCTCACCTGTTGCCATATTTGCGCCGTAACATTTTGCACAGATACCCACATGGGAACGGCAGGTAAGAATGGTACGGATTTTCACTTCCTCAATAGGCTCGCCCTTCTCATTGACGCCTACGCTCAAAATCTTGGCAGCACGGCTCGGTGTAATCATATGATTGTGTTTTACAATCATATTGCCATCTTTATCAAAAATATCCTCACAGCAATAACGTCCTGTAATTCTGTCTTTCAGACCTTCAATGGTCTCTTTGCCATCCATGAATGCCTTAACTGACATACCGGGAATATCCGACTTGCCTTCGCAGCAGTCAACCTCACGGATAATCAGTTCCTGGGATACATCAACCATTCGACGGGTCAGATAACCGGAGTCCGCTGTACGCAGAGCGGTATCGGACAAACCCTTACGGGCGCCATGTGCAGACATAAAATACTCCAATACGTCCAGACCCTCACGGAAATTGGACTTAATAGGAAGCTCAATGGTTCTACCGGTTGTATCTGCCATCAGTCCACGCATACCGGCAAGCTGTTTAATCTGCTGGTTGGAACCACGGGCACCGGAGTCAGCCATCATAAAGATGTTGTTATATTTATCCAGACCTGCAAGCAGAACCTCTGTCAGTTCTTTATCTGTCTCATTCCATGTCTCAACAACCGCACGGTATCTTTCCTCTTCTGTAATCAGACCCCTGCGGTAATTTGCAGAAATCTTATCTACCGTTGCCTGAGCCTGCGCCAGCATCTCCGGTTTCTTCTCAGGAACGGTCATATCGGAAATGGATACGGTCATTGCCGCTCTGGTGGAATATTTATAACCGATAGCTTTCACATCATCCAGCACCTCTGCGGTTCTGGACGCGCCATGGGTATTGATTACCTTCTCCAGAATCTGTTTAAGTCCTTTCTTGCCTACATGGAAATCCACCTCCAGTTTCAGGAAGTTCTCAGGAACACTTCTGTCCACAAAGCCCAAATCCTGGGGCAGTATTTCATTGAAAATAAAACGTCCCAGAGTGGATTCCACATTGCCGGTAACCGTTTCTCCTGCTGCATTTACCTTGCTTACACGCACAGTAATTCTGGTGTGCAGGGTGATTATCTGATTCTCATATGCGAGAATTGCCTCATTCACACTCTTGAAGAATTTACCCTCTCCCTTTGCGCCGGGTCTTTCCTGGGTCAGGTAATAGATACCCAGTACCATATCCTGGGAAGGAACGGCCACCGGACCACCATCAGAAGGCTTCAGCAGGTTATTGGGAGACAGCAGCAGGAATCTGCACTCTGCCTGGGCTTCCACAGACAAAGGAAGATGTACAGCCATCTGGTCTCCGTCAAAGTCGGCATTAAAAGCAGTACATACAAGAGGA
>CAZRZM010000100.1:0-11896 GCA_964604575.1 uncultured Acetatifactor sp. | reverse complement strand
TTTGAAACATCAGGTTTACTTCTTTGGACGATAATTTATTTTTTGAAGCATATGTTTCTATAGCTTGTATTGAAAGCATTTCAATATCTGACTGTATGCTCATTCCAACCACCTCTTACTCAAAAATTACCATATGACAGCTATATTTTATCCACTTCTTCCATTTTATCATGAAACACTTGCTTCTTCAATCATTCTTTTTGTATTATAACCGCATCTCTACTATTTCCTCCAGACTTTTTACAACATAGTCCGGTTGAATTCCCCCGGATGTCCCAAATCTGTTTTCTCTGTCAATCAGAATCGTTGTCATTCCCACGCTCTTAGGTCCTATCATATCATCTTTTAAGGAATCCCCAATAAAAACTGCCTCATCAGGAGTAATGTTTTCCTGCTGCAATATATATTGATAAAATACTTCTGAGGGCTTATACTTTTTTATCATCTCCGATGTGTAAACTCTATCTACCGAAAAATGATTATTCTTCATATTTATCAGCAATGGTTCTGTATCTGTAGTGGAACCAATTACCACACGGTAATCCTTACGCAGCTTCTCAAGACTATCCGGCACTTCAGGAAATACCACTCTGTTTATGAGGCTGTCCAGCATAAATTTTACATCTTTCTCATAAGGACGGTTAATTCCATACTGTCCATATAAGCTTTTCAAATCTTTTACGAAGATATCCTGCTCTGACAGAAACACTCCGGCATTACATTCGTCCAAATGTTTTCTATGGTATCGTTTCCATTCTCCGTAAAATTCCACAGCATTTATCTCATTTTCCTGTAACGCCAGTATCTTTTCAACTGCCCTGACAGAACCGTCTCCCGTTGAAATCAGGGTTCCATACGCATCAAAAATCAAACATTTCTTCCTCATTAATTACCGCACTCCACACTAATCTGATTAAAGATATTCATTATCTCCTCCGTCCGGATATTTTTCTTCTCTTCCCCGGACTTATCCAGAATCACATTACCCTCGTGCATCATGATAATGCGGTTGCCGTACTCCACCGCGTAACGCAGATTGTGGGTTACCATAATGGTAGTCACACCCTTTTCCTGCACCACTCTGTCGGTCAGCTCCATAATGATTTCCGCTGTCTTGGGGTCAAGCGCCGCCGTATGTTCATCCAGAATCAGAAAATCAATGGGTGTCATGGTTGCCATCAGCAGTGCCAGTGCCTGCCTCTGTCCACCGGAGAGGGAACCCACCTGAACGCCCATTTTATCCTCCAGCCCTAAATTCAAGGGACGCAGCATCTCCCGAAATTCTTCCGTTCTTGCCTTGTTTACTCCCCTTCCCAGATTGTAGGGTCTGCCTTTATTTGCCGCAATGGACATATTCTCTAAAATTGTCATTGCCGGGCAGGTTCCTTTGGAGGGGTCCTGGTAAACTCTTCCGATACGACGCTGTCTGATATAGTCCTTCTGTCTGGTGATATTATCCCCATGAACCAGAATCTGACCCGCGTCGACGCCGATACTTCCACAGATAATATTCAACATGGAGGTCTTGCCGGAACCGTTACTGCCCACCACTGACACAAAATCTCCGTCCGCTATGGTGAAATGAAAGTCTTTGAACAGACACATTTCATTTACGGAACCGGGATTGTAATTTTTACTGATATTAACAAGCTCTAACATGACTCCACCTTCTTTCTGTCCATACTGACCACCAGAATAATCAGGAACAATACGGAAGTAATCAGTTTAATGGCACTTGCACTGACACCCAGATACATAGCCAGAGCCACACACGCCTTGTAAAGAACGGAGCCAGTCAGCACACTTGCCGTCACCCGCAGAAATGTTATCTTCTTAAACAGACTGGTACCGATGATAACGCTGGCAAGTCCGATAACCACTGCACCTGTACCGATGGATATCTCGAAGCTTCTCTGCTGCTGCGCATAGATGCAGCCGCTTAGGGAAACCAGACCATTGGCAATGGCAAGACCTACAATTTTCACACGTCCCTTATCCACGCCCAGACTGGTTACGATAGTATCGTTATCTCCCACCGCCCGGAGCAGAAATCCCGATTTGGTACTCATATACCAGTCCAGCAGATATTTGACTGCCATCGTGATAAGGAAAATAACAGTCACCGTTTTATAATCTCCAAGAAATGCCGGGAAAATGGCATTTATCAAGGCATTGTCAAAAATATTGTCTCTTCCGAAAATGGGTACATATGCAGCGCCTGCCATCCACAAATTAATAGTGTAGAGTCCTGTCATCATAATGATTCCCGAAAGCAAATCCCGCACTTTCAGCTTCACATGAATAAGCCCGGTCAGCATTCCCACAAAGGCGCCGCCCAGAAACGCAATGGGCAGTGTCAACACTGGGGACACTCCCATGCCTACAATCAGCCGCACCGTCAATGCCGCACCAAAAGGAAAGCTTCCGTCCACTGTCAAATCAGGAAAATCCAAAATTTTATAGGTGATATACACCCCCAGAGAAAGGATGCCGTATATCATACCCTGTTCCAATACACTTAATAATAATGCCATTTACTGTTCCTCACATTTTCTATCAATTACTCTACAACAATTTCGTCAAAGGACTGGTAAGCCTTCTGGGCATAATCAGCGGGGAGCTCCAGATTCAGCTTCTCGGCTGCCGCAAAGTTCACATAAAGGCTGGGTTGCGCAATAACCTCAAATTTCAGTTCGGAGGCTTTTGCCTCACCCTTTAACACCTTCGCTGCCATCCTTCCTGTCTGCTTGCCAAGTTCAATATATTCCAGTCCCATGGAAGCCACACAGCCGTTTTTCACCTGCTCCACTTCCGAACCGAATACCGGAATACCTGCCTTGTTCGCCTCATTTAACACCGTCTGGAGTGCAGTAACTACTGTATTGTCTGTCAGATTGGTAATACAGTCCACTTTTGTTACCAAATCAGCCGCTGCCAGAGCAACCTCTGACCCCGCCGTCACGCCGGAATCCACAATTTCAAATCCATACTCGCCTGCTGCCTCTTTGTACAGTGCAATGGTACTCTCAGAATTGGTTTCGCTGGTGGTATAAATAATACCGATGGTCTTTGCCTCAGGAAGTATCTCACGAATCATCTTAAGCTGCTCGTCCACCGCCAGCGCATCGGAAGTACCTGTCACATTGCCCACAGAAGTTCCATCCTCGTTTGCAAGCCCTGCCAGAACCGGGTCGGATACCGCCGTATAAATAACAGGAATCTCTGTATTCAATGTGGCATTATATGCGGTAGTTGCACTGGGGGTTGCAATGGCGCAAATCATATCCACCTTTTTGGTAACAAAGCTGCTTGCTGCCAGTGCTGCGGTGCCGGGGTCCGCCTGGGCGTTCAGATATTCTATTTTCAGATTTTCTCCTTCCACAATTCCTTCCTCTGCCAGACCTGCCAGAAAACCTTCTCTACAGTTATCCAGAGAACCATGGTCTGCAAACTGGGAAATACCAATGTTATATTCCTGATTTCCATTCTTCGCACCACAGCCGGTCATCATGGCTGCCACACATGCTGCTGTCAATAATACTGCCAATAATCTCTTTTTCATAATTTTCTCCCTTTCTGCCCTGCGGGCGGTAACACTTAGCAAAAAATTGTGCATCCCTATGGAGCATTTTATCATATGGGACAAACTTTCCCATACAACAAAAAACGCCTCAAATGCGCAGTTTACGCATTTGAGACGGTAATAAACTTTAAACTTATTATCGCGGTGCCACTCAAATTGACTAATGTCCTCTTGTCCCAGATACCATCATATCTGTCGGCTTGATAACGGGTCCGAATCCCGCCGGTTCCTACTTATTTCCTTCAGACCAGCCTCAGAAGTCCATTCAACTCAAGTTCCTATACCGCTTCCCACCATCTGCGGCTCTCTGTGATATTCCCTAAAGCCTACTACTCTTCCTCATAGGTTTAAAACACATACATTTTTCACAAGTTTTACATTAATCCTTTTTAAACAGTTTGTCAAGTTCTTTTTCCGAAGAATTTAATTCACTGGTTACAGTTCATTGTGAAAGTAATTCATCGGTGAGGGGAGCAAAACGCAGTATCACTTTAAACAAATCTCCGTCTGTCACAATTTCCATGGTTCCGTGCTGCAGCTCCACCAGACTTTTGGCAATGGAAAGTCCCAGGCCGCTGCCCTCCATATGCCTGGATTTATCACCTCTGACAAAGCGTTCCTCCAGCTCCTCCCCGGAAATATCCAGAACAAATTTGGACATATTGCGGAAAATAATTTCCACCTTTGCATTTTTAAATTCCACCGTCAGATAGACGCGGGTATTCTCCTGGGCATATTTATAGATATTATTGAGCAGATTGTCAAAAACCCGCCACAAATGCCGTCCATCCGCCGTAATACGCACCAGCTCCTCAGGCTGCCTGATAATAAGCTGTAGATTCTTCTCCTCAAAACGCTGTTCGTATTCTCCCATTGCCTGGGATAAGAGAACGCTAATCTCACAGGGCGCCATATGCACCTCCAGGTTGCCTGTGGTGGCTTTGGATGCCTCCACCAAATCATCCAGAAGCTTTTTGAGCCGCTTCGACTGGCGCAGCAGCACCTCCGCGTACTCCGCAAGCTGTGTTCTGTCCATAGCTTTCTGGTCGGATACGGCACTGCCCAGCAAATCCGCATAATTGATGATAGAGGTCAGAGGCGTCTTGATATCATGGGAAACATTGGTGATAAGCTCTGTCTTGAGCCGCTCACTTTTCATGCGCTCCTCCAGTGCCAGACCCAGCCCTTCCCCGATACAGTTGAGATTGTGGGCATGTTCCTTAAAATCCAGTACCATTCCCCTTGTGTCAAGCCGGTAGTCCAGATTACCCTCTGCCAGTGCCGCACTTCCCCTCTGCAGACGTCTGAACTGGACAATAACATACAATAGTACAAAAAGGACTGCCAGTTTTTCCAAAAACCAGAACACCACCAGTTCCAGTTCGCCCCACAGCAAAAGCCCAATCGCTTCCAGAATGCCAACTCCCAGAAAAACAATCATCACATCCAGCGCCATGGGAATCGCCATGACAAGATTACGGAAGCCATGTCCTATAAAGCGCAGGAATCTTCGGATTCCCCGAAACACCAGATAAACCAAGGTCTGTCTCCACCATTTTCCACGCTTCATGCGTCCTGCCACTTCCACACAGTAAATGGTACACCAGACCACCTCCAGCGTCATAAAAAGCAAAAGCAATACCAGTCTCACAACATCCCGGCTGCTGTAATAAATCAGTTCCTCTGCCATGATTATTCCCATAACAGCCACAAATCCAAATGCCGCCGTAAGCACATCCAGATGGATGGGTGCAAGCACACTGGGAGCAATTCCCTCCACACCATTTTTGTGCCCCGCACCACACATCAAAAAGAGGAAGCATATAATAACCATAAGAATACAGCCTGCTGCCACACAGGGTATTACTATCTGCATATCATAGCAGAGTTTCGCAACGCGGTACAACTGATAATAATCGTCCTCTATCCCAAAACCGGGATTCAGATAAAGCGTCAGGGTATACCGGTAATCCGGTTCCTGCGGCAGTGTTCCGGTTATTTTATATACGTAGGGTGTATTATAATCCTCATAAGTGCTCCACAGCTCCACTTCCCTGCTGCTGTACACTCTGACAAAGCGGGCATCCAGATTACTGCCCGCACAATAATCGCGAATCACATCTATCTGGTCGGTTTCTATGCAGTGCTGGAAATAAACGGCATCTGAATGGACCTTTCCTTCAAAGCTGTCATACATCCACTGTTCATATCCATAACCGTATATTCCCATGTCCAGCAGATAAATACTTCCGGTTACTGCCGCTGTTCCTGCCAGAGTACTGAACGCAAGCAGAAAAAACACCACAATTTTAAACAAAAGGCTTCCCGATAATTTTCTCTTTGTTTTCATACTACACTCCATTTCTTTCACACTTATAACCCTGACCCCACACCACTTTGATGTACCTTGGCTCCGCAGGGTTGATTTCCAGTTTCTCCCGCAGATGTCTGATATGTACCGCCACCGTATTTTCGCTTCCATAAGGCAGGTCATTCCATACTTTCTCATAGATATCTTTGGGAGAAAATACCTGCCCCGGATTCTGCATCAGCAGGTGCAATATCTCATATTCCGTAGGCGTCAGGGCAACCGCCTCCCCATCCAGCGTCACTGTTTTCTCTTTATCATCCAGCTCTATTCCGCCTATCTTCAGTACCTGCTCCCTGATGTTGCCGCTGCCAAGCTGCATATATCTGCGAAGCTGGGATTTCACTCTTGCCGACACCTCGACAGGATTAAAGGGCTTCGTGATATAATCATCCGCCCCCACCGTCAGTCCCAGAATCTTGTCATTATCCTCGCTTTTGGCAGTGAGCAGAATGACCGGAACATTACTCTTTTCCCGAATTTTAACCATCGCCTCCATGCCGTCCATATTGGGCATCATGATATCC
This sequence comes from uncultured Acetatifactor sp., assembly GCA_964604575.1. Lineage (GTDB taxonomy): Bacteria > Bacillota > Clostridia > Lachnospirales > Lachnospiraceae > Acetatifactor. Next base: position 5,418 of record CAZRZM010000100.1, on the reverse strand, counting down.
ATAAGTACCAGATGTATCTCATGCCGGTCAATTACTTTTAATGCTTCCAGTCCGTCATATGCCTCATACAGGGTGTAATTGTCGTCATGCAGGTAGATTTTCAGGGCATTCACAATATCTTTTTCATCATCACACAGTAAAATGTTGTACATAGTAATCTCCATTCCAAATGCAGCTCTGCTTTTGTTCTGTATAGTAACATATTAGCAAATTATCATTTAATAAAAAATAGGGAAAATGTTTAAGATTTGTTTAACAGCGAACTGGTTCTGCACCCAAAAAGATACCGCCTGATATACAGAATGCAGATGTATATCAGGCGGTCACTGTTCATCAATTAATCCCACCTATAAGCCATCTCATAGGGTTTCCGATTCTTCCTCCGCTTTCTTTTCCTTCTCCGGCTTTCCTTCCACATGTTTTTTCAATTCCTCCAGCGTTTCCCTGAAACGGACGGAACTCATGGACGGGTGGGCAGAAATAAGACTTCTCTGAATCTTATCCTTGATATCGCTGAGATTATCCCGATGGGCAAGAAGTCTGCCATACTTTTCTTTCAAATCCTGCCATTCTTCCAGCCGCTCCGCCCTGCGGTTCTCCAAATCCTCATTTGCCAGCGCAATCACCACATCAAGCCGCTTCTGAATATGCTGCATCTCTTCTTTTGCTTTTTCCATCTTCATCAGAATATCTCGCAAATCCATGGCTGCCTTGAAGGAAAGTGCAAAATCGCCACAAATGTATGCGGTCAGCAACAACGTGACTACTGTCAATATCTGATGGGGAATGGACAGAATAAGCTGTTCTATGGGTTTATGTACCACTGAGGTCATCAAAATTGTGAGAAAGCCCCACGCCAGCGAAGACCCCAGGCAGATATGTCCCTGAAAATGAAAGCGGTTTTTGGAATAATCCCAGTAACGCACTTTAAACAATGCTTCCATGGTGACACCCGTCACATATTCCAGAATCGTGGCGCCAATACATCCCGCAATATACACCATTATCAGATTATCCCGAAAAGGCATGGACACTACAAGCATCATAATCGCGCCACTGCCATACAGCGGAAGAAAAGGTCCTCTCATAAATCCTCTGTTTACCAATTTTCTGCTTTTTATGGACACATAGGAGGACTCAAAACACCAGCCCACAAAACAATAAAAATAAAAGAAAAACAACCACTGAATTGTTGTGTAAGAATACATATCTTCTTTCCTCCTAGCAGTATACATCCACCGAAACGGATAATTTCCCCTTCCGGGTTTCTTTTACTTCCCCTCCAAGGACAAACTTACCGTAACCTCTGGCATTCACAGTCTCCCCCGCCTTCAGGATTCTGGAATTATTTTCACACAGACGTCCATCCACAAAAACCTTTCCCGTGCGGAACAGCTCCAGACACTCACTGCGGGATTTCCCGTAAACTTTCGCCACCACTGCATCAATTCTCAAAGAGGACACCTGCACACTGCACTTTGCCGGCTCCTCTTCGGGAATCTCCCCATAATCTGCTGTCACACTGCACTTTACCTGGGTGTGCTTAATCTGCTCCAGATTGCCGGTAATAAATTCTGCGATAGAATCCAGACAAAACAGATATGCTTCCCTGTCGCCCACCTTAATATCGCCAATCGTACTACGTTCAATGCCCAGATTCATCAAAGCTCCCAGAAAATCCCTGTGGGATAAAGCATCCGCGAACTTGCGGACAAGCGGCTGAATATGAATACAGACAATGGGAAAGGGCACCTCATACCCCAGTTCCTCTTTCCTTCCAAAACGAATCACCTTTCTGTCCGTATTTTCACTGCCTCCATATAAGGAATATCCCGCATGTCCCAGCTCCCGCTCTATCTGCCAGAATATGTCCTGCTCACTCAGTCCCAGAAATCCTGTAAAAGTAAACATATTCTGTGTGTAGGACTTATCCGCCAGGTCACGGAGTCTGTTCTTTAACTGTTGTATTTCTTTTTCCTTTTCCATTTTTATTACACCATTTACTTACATAATATATAACCATGAAGCTTCCCATCACAGCTTTACTGCTGCACATTGCACAGCCCGGGGTGCTGTACGAAAAACATCAAAAACAAGATAAGCTGTCCCGGAAGCCATACCACCTCCAGCAGACCAAACACAAAGAAAATAATACTTACCATCAGCGGAAGGATACCGTAAACATTTTCCCTGTTTTTCATCATTGTGCCGAAGTTCTTCCCCAGTATTGCTATTGTCAAAAAAATGGACAAAATGCCTGCCGGGATACCAAAGGTATATCCTATCTGTATCCACAAATTCTGCGCATGCCAGGAATAGTTGCTCACACCAATCTGGTAAAATCCCTTGTCCGGCGGATTGCCGTACCAGGTCATATTCTGCAGGTAGGTTTTATAGATTGTCAGACGGATTCTCGCACTTTCATCCTGCGTCCAGGAAACCTCCATAATATCCACCTGCTCAATCTCCTGGGCTTTTGCCCGCAGCAGAAGAGGATTTGCCGCATCAGCTCTTTTCAGGGTATTTACAATTCTGCCCAGAAACTGCTCCATAAACTCATCCAGTTCAATATATTTCTCCGAGTCCGCCGGGTCAAAGGAATGTACCTTGTTTATGGAGTATTCCCCCTCAAACCACACTCTGTAGTGTGTCAGCGTGGGCAGCCAGCGGATGGTATAAAATACCGGCAAAAACGTAGCCACCACCATCAGTCCCAGCGCCACCCCTCTTAACAGCACCTTTCTCCACTTCTCCTGCCAGAGCTTATGCACCACAAAAATGCCATAAACGCCGGTCACTGCAATGGAGGCAAGCCATGCAGTACGACAGAGAGTAAAAATCTGGAAGGACAATAAACCTCCCGCTCCTATAAAATAGAAAACCCTCCATCCAAAGGGCTTTTTTCTCATATGCAGAATGTGCAGTTTACCTAAAACCATCACATAGGTAATCAGATAGTATAATGCCACTACATTGCAGTTGGCATAAAATCCCACGTACCGCACCTCATCAAAAGGGCGCGTGGCATAGGCAAAAATCTGGAATCCAAAGAAGCTGAGTATGGTTCCATCCAGCATTCCATCCAGCAGATTCCTTTTATCCTCATCTGAAAACTCCGTCAGATAAAAAAATCCAAACATCACAAGAAACCACAAAGGCCAGACCTTTCCGCTGACGGAAAAAATCATAAAAGCCATCATGGCAGTCCACAAAATACCCATCTTACTGAAATGCACTTTCATGGTTTTTTCCACAAAAATACGTTTCCACAGCACTCTGGCGGCAATGCCAATCCACCACACATTGAGAAACGCAGACTCCACCTGCCCCAGATGAAAATACTGTTCCGGAAAATGCTGTTTGTACCAGTATACGGCGACCATGGCTGCCAGACACAGCAGTGTATAGATGCCGTTAAACCAATTTATCATGTCTTTTTTCTGATAAGTACTGGCAATCATCACAAACACTGCCAGTCCCGTCAGATTCACGGCCACATACCATACATCCCCGTTCTGGGTTGCCTTCAGAAACTCAATCAGATTAATCGCCAGAAAACACACAAGATAGAGAAGTCGCTTACTAAGGATTTGGTTTACTATTTTTTTCATGCTTCTCCTTTACCCAAATCAATATGAGTTCTTAAAAAATCAAAATATTTCCTTCCATCATCTTCTCCTTCATCATCGGGTTCAAAAATATCCTCTCCCTCCATCATATATGCTCTGAGCAGATATTCGAGAGCATTTTTCTCATCACCGGTTTCCAGACAACACTCTCCCAGACGAAGCATTATAAATGGATTTTGATAACCTGCCCCACTTACATTTCCCCGCGCTTTATCAAAGCACTCTTGGGCTTGTGAATACATACCTTTCTGAAAGTAAACATCTCCAATTGCCGCTAAAAACCATACCGTCTGACTATAAAACTGTTGTGGTTGCGGTATCAGGGCAATCCCTTCTTTCCACGCCTGTATGGCTTCCTCATACCGCTGCTCTTTCTCAAGCTGATTGCCATACCTGGCTAATTCATCTATTTTTGCTTCCATTTCAGGCGTTAATTCACAGCAAGGGAAATTCTCTTCCTCTTCCTTTTTCTTTGAAAACTGTCCCATTTCATTTCTCCTTTATATTTTTTATGCAAGACAAATCACCCTTGCATATTTATTTTCCGAATTTTCAACCACCTTTATTTTTCCCAGTTCAATATAGTGATTAATTCTTGCCGCATACCACCAGTCTCCCACGCTGACAGGATAGTGTAACAGAATATCCCCTATCAGTCTGGCTTCCTTAATTGGCTCCTTTGTAATTCTTTTCCAGATAAGGAAATCATAAAAATCCTCCGGCACACCGACCACCCTGCCATTGACAACTGCCCGTAAGGGACTGTTATCTTCCTGCAGCGTACTCCAAATGCAGGCATAGTACCCCAGTTCTTCTTTGGATAAATGCTTTTCGTATGACAGAAATCCGGCAAATTCCTCCGCCGCAACGTCACTCCAGTTGGGATAAGAATAAATGACATTGTTCTGCATAACATAGGGCGGAAGTTCCACGGTATGAACCTCATTTTCATATTGCTGTAATATACTGCACAAAAAATAGAGACCGCATAAAGAATAAGGTGCATGGCTGTACCAGATTCTGACCGCCTCCCCATCCTCCAAAAATTTTTGCAGACGGGTCATTTCATTCACATAGCAGTCTGCCAATTTCTGCAGTTCGGCATCCATCCGGGCATCCTTCTCCCACTGTTCCTGTGCATACATTTTATAAATCAGATTTCTGCGGTACCGGGAGTCTGCAGGTTCTCTGATATCACCGATATCCCACATAAACCCAAGACAGACCACCTCTCTGGCAGTGCCCGGTATCCATCCGCAGTTTTCTTTTTGGGGCGGTTTCTTTTTGCCTGCAGCCCAGACCGAAACAGGTCCGTCCGTGTGTTCTGCTATAATTGTATTTTTAGCCACTTTCATCGCACCGGCTTCGCTTTCCGCAAATAAAACTTCTATCATGATTTTTTATACCCCCGGATTCCAAAATTACACATGCTTTCCTAAAAATTCTTTTACGGAATCTCTTATTTCTTTCTCTACATTCTGGTTTTCCAAAATATCATTTAATATTTTTTCATATTTATCCGCGTTCTCACCTGCATTTTTAATTCCACAATCATGGTCTGTTTCTCCATAATTTTCAGTTTATCCGGTTGTCCAACTCATCGATATACATTTTCTTTCTCTATGCCTGAGTCATATAATCTGCGTAAAAGTCTGTAACCTTGTTGTATTGTAGTGTCATAGGTATTTTCTGTCACAGACAAACATAACAGCTTGATTTGAGCAATCACTTCTTCGCCAGTGTTCATGCAGTGCCCTCTTTTTACTTATACTCTCTAATTCAACAAACT
>CAZRZM010000099.1:0-11963 GCA_964604575.1 uncultured Acetatifactor sp. | reverse complement strand
CAGCTAATCCCGATTACTCCGGCTTAAAACTGTAACTTCCGTTTGTCTCCTCATAAGTTTCCATCTGCAATGTTCCACTTCTGCCCTCAAGGGTCTCCAAAAAAATGGGAAGACGCATAACCTTGTCCTCCAGCCACTGGGGTTCGTTTCCCAATGCCACCTTCACATCCCCAAAATACAATGTAAGCTCATTGGAGGCGTGAAAATAAATTTTATCTGCAGTCAGTTCGTACTTGTTCAACAGTTTGGTAATCTCGAAAATAGTATCAAAAATCTCCTGGTTTTCTACAGGAAGCCTTTCTCCCAAAACCACACTGTCAAAGGTAAGTCCTGTAATCTGCGGAACTCCCACCGTCCTGACACTGGAACTCTCCACCACATAACCGTCTTTGTCAAAATAAAAAAAGGTATCCAGATATGCGATGTATCCGGCAAGCGCTTTCTCATATACCGTGATTTTAATCGTATCCGGCGAAAGGATACTCACATCCATCACATCCACGAACGGAATATCCTTTACACCTTTATTTTTATACTTCATGGACAAATAAAGAGAATTGTTTCCGAGTCTCCCACTCATTACAATATCCTTTATCTCTTCCTCCGTATAATGAAGGTTTCCTTCCACATAGACATTACGGATGGTATAGGTATGAAACACATACAGGGCTCCTCCCAGAACACCCGCAATGACTATGAAAACCACTAACAGCTTTATCCAAAATCGTTTCTTATACACTTATAACACGCGCTCCTAACTCTCTAAAATCCTTACAGATATTTTCATATCCGCGGTATATATAAGAGCAGCCGGTCACCACACTCTCACCCTCTGCGGACAGCCCTGCCAAAAGCAGTGCCGCTCCTCCGCGCAGCTCCTTCGCCTCCATATGCGTCCCACACAGAGTCTCCACTCCTCTTACAATGACTTTACTGCCGCCAGATGTTTCAATATCAGCACCCATTTTCCGAAGCGGCTCCACCACCCGGAATCTGTTCTCGAAAATAGTTTCCTCAATCACAGATTCTCCATCCGCCTTTGTGAGAACAGCCAGTGCCGGAGACTGTAAATCGGTGGGGAATCCCGGATATGGTGATGTTTTCAAAAAAGAAACCGCCCGGGGTCTTTCATCCGCCTGCACATAGAGCCCCTCTTTTGTCACATCACACTGCGCCCCCATCTGTCCGGCAACGCCAATCACTGCATTCATCTGGGATATGGGTGCGTTTTCCAGCAGTACACATCCTTTTGTCGCCACCGCTCCAAAGAGATAGGTTCCTGCCACAATACGGTCTGCCGGAATGCAATAGGCGGTGCCATATAACTGTCCGGCGCCATATATTTTTATCCGGCAGCTTCCTGCGCCTTCTATTCTGGCGCCACAGCATTCCAGATATTCACAGAGTGCTGTTACCTCAGGCTCTCTGGCAGCTCCCCTGATAATGGTAACTCCTTCCGCCATAACCGCTGCCAGAATAATGTTCTCCGTTGCCCCCACACTGGGGAAAGGAAGCGTAATATCCGCACCATGCAGACACTTCGCCCTGGCAGTAAGCATTCCGTCTTCTTCCAGAAACTTCACTCCCATCTGTTTCAGGGACTCTATATGAATATCAATGGGACGTTCTCCAATAATGCAGCCTCCCGGATGCTCCATGATTACTTCCCCACATCTTCCCAGCAGGGCACCCAGCAGACACAGTGAGGAACGCATTCCTCTCACGGCTTCTGCGGGCATACGGCCTGCGGACATATGATTCGTCTGCACATTCTGTGTATTGACACTAATACCATTCTTCTCCCACCGCACGTTTGCTCCAAGGCTCCTAAGCAGGCTTACCATGCAATATACATCCGATATCCGGGGACAATTGTATATGCAAGAAGTCTCTTTGGTAAGCAGAGTGGCTGCCAGAATGGGAAGAGACGCATTCTTGGAACCCTGAATACATACCTTTCCCCGCAGCGCAACACCACCTTGAATATGAATTGAATCCATGCGACACCATCCGCGCTTTCTATAAATAATGAAAAGAACTATTGTATCTTATGCAGATGGATTCTAATATGTGAATTTACAGTTCTTTTAACTGTATCCGCTTGGCTACACTCAGGACCAGTCCAATCTCTATCAGCAGAAACATAACCGAAGAACCGCCGTAACTGATAAAGGGCAGGGAAATTCCGGTATTGGGAACCGTATTCGTAACAACGGCAATATTCAGTATCGCCTGAATGGCAATATGTCCGATAACCCCCACCACCAGCATGGCGCCAAACAGGTCTGTCGCGTTATTTGCTATAATCATCATTCGCCAAATCAGCATAATAAACATCAGGATAATGGCAACCGCCCCAAACAGACCAAGTTCTTCACAGATAATGGAAAATATCATATCATTCTGTGCCTCAGGCAGGAAGTTCAGCTTCTGCATACTCTGCCCCAGCCCCTTGCCCCAGACACCTCCGCTGCCGATAGCATACAGACCCTGCAGCGTCTGGAATCCCGTGACCTGGGAATCACTCTCAGGATTGAGCCATACCTGGATACGGCGGAAACGGAATAAGGTAGATGTATCCATATTTACCACCACAATGACAAGCAGGGCGATGCCTGCCACCGCCAGCGCGCCCATGATGACAAATTTCTTATAGTCGGGACTGGCCACAAACACCATCAAAAGCGCAATACCAAGCACAATAATGGCAGAGCTTAAATTGTTTGTTATCACTTTAATCAGTACCACCAGAGGCATGGGGGCTGCCATCATAATGACAAATCCTTTCAAGGAACGGACACCCTTTCCCATCTTGCAGACCAAAACTGCCAGAAACAAAATCATACACAGCTTCGCCACCTCCGCAGGCTGTATCTGTAAACCGATTCCCGGAATACGTATCCATCTCGTGGCACCATGGGAGGAGATACCCAGCGGGGTTTTTACCAGCAGAATCAATACCACCGCCACAATATATCCCAGTACCGCAAACCGCTCCCAAAAGTGATAGGGAATATTCGCCATCACTATCATTGCCACCAGTCCCAGCACCACCGCAAGTACCTGTTTTTTCAGGTAATATGCGGCATCCCCAAACTCCTGGAATGCCTCATAAGAACTGGCGGAATAAATCATAATCATGCCAAAGCCCAGCAAAAACAGCACGATGAATAAAAGGCTATAGTCAAAATAAAATTCCGATTGTTCTTTTTTTCTCTTTCTATGTGTTGTTCTTGTTGCCATAAACGCTCCTTGTATCATGCCAGACTATTTACATAATCCTTAAATATTTTACCTCTGACCTCATAATTGGGAAACATTCCCCAGCTTGCGCAGGCGGGGGAGAGCAGCACCGCATCCCCTTCTTCGGCAAGTAAGGTGCAAAGCCTGAGACATTCCTCATAAGTATCCGCAAACCGAATCCTGTCAAAACCATGTTTTCTGGCGCATTCCGCTATTTTTTCCTTTGTCTGCCCAATTAAAACCAGCCATTTCACCCTGCCCTCAAAGCTCTCAATCCACTCATCATAATCGCTCTGCTTGTCATAGCCGCCGCCGATTAGAACAGTGGGCTTACTCATGGCGCGGATACCCTGGATTGCCGCATCCGGGTTGGTTCCTTTGGAATCATTGTAATAATCCACTCCCGCCCTGGTAGCAACAAATTCGATTCTGTGTTCCACCGCATGAAACTGCTTTATGGTCGCAAGAATGATGTCCACAGGAACCTTCATTCCCTCGCAGATGGCAATCGCCGCCATCACATTTTCCACATTGCAGATACCCACCAGATTCATATCCGTATGGATATTCAGCAATGTGGTTTCCCTGCCTGCCACTGCTTTCACAATTTCATCACCCTTTAAATAATAGCCGTCGGAAAGCGCTCTCCCGGAGGAAAACAAAACCACGCTGGCGGGACACCTTGCGGCAAACTCCCTTGTATATTCATTCTCATAGTTCAGTACACAGATATCATCCTTATTCTGGCAGGAGGCTATCGCTTCCTTTGCCTGCACATATGCCTCCATGGTATGATGTCTGTTCAAATGGTCGGGAGTCACATTTAAAATGGCGGATACAGCGGGATGGAAGGTCTTCACCGTCTCCAACTGAAAGGAACTGATTTCTCCCACCGTCACTGTGTCCTGATTGGTTCCTTCCACCTCCATGGTATAGGGATTGCCGATATTACCAACCACAAACACATTCTTTTCTCCCAGCCAGGCTTTCATGATTTCACCTACAAGGGTGGTGGTAGTGGTTTTGCCATTGGTTCCCGTAATTGCCACTACTTTTCCTTTTTCCACAAGATATCCCAGCTCAATCTCACCGATAACCGTAACACCCTTATCCCGCATACGCATCACAAGGGGAATATCTGTAGGAACACCGGGACTTAAGACTGCTGTCTGAATCCCTTCTTCTATCTCCATGGGTAATTCACCGGCAACACAGACCGCACTGCTTCCCGCGGGCAGCTTTGCCTCCAGTTCTTCCTTCGTTATTTTATCACTGCTGTCATAAAGAAATATCTCTGCCCCCAGTCTCTCCAGAAGCTTCACCGCACCGATTCCACTGATTCCGGAACCGACCACCAGACATTTTTGTCCTCTTAACATGTTTTCCTCACATTCTGCCGCCCAGGCGGCCTTTTTCTATCATCCCGTCCCCTATAAACCCATCAGTCCTATCAGGCAGAGCACTGCCGTGATAATCGTAAACAGTGCCACAATACCGGTCTCCGACCAGCCGCATAACTCCAGATGATGATGCAGGGGCGCCATTTTAAAAACTCTTCTTCCGCCGCTTATTTTAAAATATACTACCTGGATGATTACACTGAGCACCTCCACCAGATAGACGGCCCCCACAATCGCAATATAACCAGGCATCTGCAGCAGATAACTGCAGGCTGCCACGAAACCTCCAAGCGCCAGGGAACCCGTATCTCCCATGAACACTTCTGCGGGATGTACATTAAACAGCAGAAAACCAAACAAAGCTCCCACCACAGCACATGCCATGGGTGCCACACCGCTTTCCCTTCCCACTGCCACCACCGCAAAAAAAATTGCCACCATGGCTGTCACACTTCCTGCCAGACCGTCCAGTCCGTCCGTAAAGTTTGTACCGTTGACTGTGCCCAGCATGATAAAAATAAGAACCGGTATGGTAAATTTACCAAAATCTATGTACTGTCCCTGCGTAAAAGGTATCTGCATCGCCAGACTCACATTCGTCTCATGCACAAGATAATATGCAAAAATACCAGTCACAACCAACTGTCCCAATAACTTCTGGAGGCTGGTAAGCCCCATGGAACGTCTGCACACTACTTTAATGTAATCATCCAGAAAACCAATGATTCCAAAGCCAAAGGTGGCAAACAGAACAGGCGCAATATCCGGATATTCCCCGATAAACAACAGGGAAGTAACCATGACACTGAACAGAATCAGAATCCCGCCCATGGTGGGTGTTCCGCTTTTGTGCAGATGGGTCTCGGGTCCATCCTCACGCACCGTCTGACCGCACTTTATTTTTCTGAGCCAGGGAATCACAACCGGACCCAGCAGGGCACTGACTGCAAATGCCAGAACCACCGCCATAACATATGCACTCTTCATTGATTATACTCCTTTATCTCCAAATACGGAAGAATATTTTCAAAAAGCTGACGAATAACCGGTGCTGCTATCTGTCCCCCGTAATAAACTCCCTGGGGATTATTGATAATGGCGATAGCAATTACCTGCGGGTCATCCGCCGGAGCAAATCCCACAAAAGAAGCAATATAGCGCCCGCTGCCTCTGGGAAGAGTCTGACTGGTGGCTGTTTTACCTCCCACGCGGTATCCTTCCACCTGACCGTTTTTGCCTCCTCCTTCGGACACCACCATCTCCAACATTTCCCGCATGGTGGCAGACACTTCTTCCGATACGATTCCCTGCTGCACGGGATAAGCAAACTCCTCCACCACTTCTCCCTGCTCATTTACTGCCTTAACCCCAAAATGCGGGGTAATACGCCTGCCGCCGTTGACAATGGAGGAAACGGTAGTCAAAAGCTGGATGGGAGTAATCTGGAAAGACTGCCCAAAAGAAACCGTGGCAAGTTCCACATTCCCCATATCTTCCATCTTGTGCATAATGGTTCCCGCCTCCCCCGGCAAATCAATTCCGGTCTTTTGTTTTAATCCGAACTGCTCAAAATATTTATAATAATTCTCCACTCCCAGGCGAAGTCCCACAGTTACAAAGACCGGGTTGCAGGAATTCATGGTGGCGTGAACAAAATCCTGACTTCCATGTCCTGCCACTTTGTGACATCTGATTTTTCTGTCATCCACCACCACAAATCCCGGACAGTTGAAAGTATCCTGGGGTGTTACTACTTTTTCTGAAAGTCCCGCCGCCGCTGTGATTATCTTGAAGGTAGAGCCCGGTTCATAAGTATCATTAATGCAGCCGTTACGCCAGATTCCGTTTAAGAGATTCTGTTTTTCCTCTGCCGAAATACCCTCCGCCACTCCTTCCGGCAGTTCATAGGGACTGTTTAAATCAAACTCCGGCACATTTACCATCGCCAGAATTTCACCGTTCTGGGGATTCATTACAATAATGGATACACTGTCCGCTTCTTTGGTCGCCATCGCCTGTCTGGCAAGCTGGGTTGCATAGGTCTGGATATTGTGGTCCATGCTGATACACAAATCATTGCCTGCTTTCGGCTCGATACGTCTCTCTCCGGCTTCCTCCACTTCGATTCCTTTGGCATCCGTCATGGTGAGAATGGTTCCCGGCTCTCCCTGCAGGTAATCCTCATAAATAACCTCCAGTCCGATAATTCCCTGATTATCTCCTCCGGTAAATCCCAGAACCTTGCTGGCAAGTTCACCATAGGGATAGTAACGTTTGTAGTCTTCATCTACCTTAACCCCTGCCAGGTCATATTCCCGGATGCGGTCTCCTGTCTCCTTATCCACATTACTCTTAATACGTTCCATGGAGGAATATTTTTCCACACGCTCAGTCACATACTCTTCGGATAAATCCAGTTCTTTGCATAAGACTGCAACCACTTCTTCCGGATTCTCAATCTGGTTATGGATTACCGAGATGGTACAGACCGTTTTGTTATCTGCCAGAACCTTTCCATTACAGTCCAGGATTCTTCCCCTCGCCGCCTTGATGCTTCTCTCCCTCTCATGCAGGTCGGTGGCAAGCTGTGAATAATGCTCCGCCCTCCAAATCATCAGATATACCAGCCGTCCCAGAAGAAAGAGAAAGATTGCCGTACAACCTATAGCAACAATCAGTATTTTCTTTCTATGTACGATTTTATTATTATTTATAAGCATACGAAACCTCATAAAACGGGTCTTACTAAACTGTATTCCCATTTTTATGAGGTTATTCGTTAAAATGCTTTTCTTTTGTTCTTATTTATGTCTGCGGATCTAAAATACCCGGATTCACAGGGATATCCGTTCCCAAGGCGTCCGCCCCTCCCTCAATAGGGTCTCCGGTATCTGCATCATATTTTGCTCCGGTTGCAGGGTCCACGCGGTATCCCGTTGCAGGGTCCACCGGGAAGTTCTTCCATGCAGGCTCATTTGCGCCACTGCCATCCCCGTTTTCGCCAGCGCCATTTTCCCCGGTACCGCTTTCTCCACTGCCATCCTCTGCACCTTCCAGATTGTCCAGGGCATCTTCCTCCGGCTTCTGTGTATACATATTAGTAATTTCCAACTGTTTTTCTTCCAGTTCCTTGCGCTCCTTTTCACTTAACTCTTCCGTCATAAAAATATTCATATACGGAAGTACCTCTGTCAAAACATTGCGCACAATTCCGGTGGCATACTTGGCATCATCCTGTCTTGGCTCATTGCACCGGTCCACCACCACATAAATGGCAATCTGTGGGTCGACTGCAGGAGCAAAGCCGATAAAGGAAACAACATATTCATCATTTCCTCTGGGCAGGGTCTGCGCCGTACCAGTCTTGCCTCCGATAACATAACCTGCGGGTCTGGCTGTCTTACCCGTGCCTCCCTGTCCTACTACCACAGAAGTACAGTACTGCCTGATTAATTCAGAAGTAGATTCCGATACCGTCTGTTTCAGCACACGCGGCTCTATATTCTGTATGGTCGCGCCATTGGCATTGGTAATCTTGTCTACCACGTGGGGCTCATAGTAATAACCACCGTTTACCAGAGAGCAGAATCCCGTAATCAGTTGAATCATGGTGACATTAAAATTCTGTCCAAAGGTATTGGTTGCCAAATCCGCAGGTCCCATGTCTTCCACCGGGAACAGCAGACTTGCGGTTCTGGCCTCTCCTGCCAAATCCACATTGGTCTTTAAACCAAAATTGAAAACTTCCTGAAACCTGGCAAACTGTTCTTTGCCCATGGCCTGTCCGATTTTCATCAGCGCCACGTTGCAGGACCAGGCAACTGCATTTTCCACCGTCACATCACCGTCACCCCATGTATTGTGACAATGAATAGTATGTCCACCGACCTCCAGACTGCCGCCACAGTCATAATGCTCGCTTCCGTTAATGGCGCCACACTCCAGTGCCGCTGCCACTGTGAACGGTTTCGCGGTGGAACCCGGCTCATAAGTATTGGTTATGCAGAAATTTTTCCAGAGATTGTTCAGATTCAGATAAATTTCATCCTCTGTCATTTCTGCCAATACGCTTTCATTAATTACTTTACCGTTTTTCTTAATCTCATAGTAGCCGTTCTCTTTATCCACCTGCTCCACCATCATGGAACCGATTAAGCTGTTGGTATTACGGGCATCATTTAAATCAAAGGTGGGATAGCTTGCCATGGCAAGTATCTTTCCGGTGTTCACCTCCATAATGATACATCCCACATTTTCTGCACCGTTGCCTTCCTTTGCCTTGTCTTTATGCTGCTCATTAAAATCAAGCAGATATTTTTCCACAATACCCTGAATATTGATGTCTATGGTACTGTGCAGCGTATAACCGTCCACAGCAGGCTTGATGGTTCTCTCCAGTGTGGAATCGTCATTGAGATAACCATATTCTCTTCCTGTGGTGCCATTTAACGTATCATTATAATACTCTTCCAGTCCGTACATGCCCTGATTGTCGGAACGTGCGAATCCGATAACATCCGCAGCCAGCGAACCATTCGGATATACACGCATATATTCCTCTTCAAACCAGACTCCTTTGATGTTTTCATCTTCTGACTGCATCAGCTTGAAATCGCTTATCTGGTCGTAAGTCAGTTTCTTGAGGGGTACATACCAGGAGGAGTCCGGATGGGCGGTCACATATTGTCTGATTGCTGTCATATCCAAATCGGCAAAACAGCTTCCCAGCGCCTGCATGGTAGGCTCCAGATATGCCTCTCTGTCCAGCATAACCTTGGCATCTATCACCAGATTGTACACTTTCTCACTAACCGCCAGTTTGGAGCCTTTTGCATCCACAATATCTCCGCGTCTGTAAGGTATCGTGGTGGAATCATAACGCTGCTGGGACAGAACCTGCTTCTGGTATCCGTTTTGATTTTCCTTTACAATCCAGAAAAGCCTTATTGCAAGACCAATAAAAGAAAACAGCAGACATATAAACAGTACCACCAGCTTCTTCTGCATTTTGATTGAAAATTTCATTACACTTTTTTTCTGTTCTTTCACAATGCACCTCTAATTCGTAGAATCCGTCACCTTCCGCATATAATCGTTTCCTATGCTGTCATAGGTGACAATCTGCCCCTCTTTTGCATAGGTCATTCCCAGTTCGCCGATAGCCACTCTCTTGATTTCCTCCAAATCAACGCTGCTGGTAATCCGGTTATATTCCTCATCATTGGAAAGCTTCAGGGTATTTAATCTGCTCTCCAGACGTGCGATTTCCTTCGTACTGTTTGTCAAATCAGACTGTACCTGGATATAGTTAATCAGAATGAGGGCGCAGACCGTAAGCGCAGCCATCAGAAATGCCACATAGCCCAGGCTCATGTGACGCGCCTTATCACGATTCTTGCGTGTCTCATTGCTTAAGACCCTTCTGGGTTCCTCCTCCATCCTTCTGACTACATCCAGTCTTCTTGCCGTATTGTCATATATGTAATTTGTTCTGTTTGTATTACGGTAATTTGTCCGTCCCGCAGCCCCTTTTCCTGTTCTGCCTGTTCTGCCCGTTGTGCCTGTTCTTGTATGTGCCATTCGTCTATACCTGCTTCCCTCATGTCTTTTTTACTGCTTTTCAAATACCCTTAATTTTGCGCTCTTTGAGCGGCTGTTTTCCTCTAATTCCTTTTTATCAGGCAGAATGGGTTTTCTGGTGATAACTCTCCCCTTTGGTACTTTTCCACATACACATACCGGAAACTCCGGCGGACATGTGCATGGGTTTTCGTATGTTTTAAACGCATTTTTTACAATTCTGTCCTCCAGGGAATGAAATGTGATAATACAAAGTCTTCCCCCCGGATTTAACATTTCCACAAAATCATCCAGGGAATTGCGCAACACTTCCAGTTCCCTGTTGCAGGCAATGCGGATTGCCTGAAAAGTCTGCTTGGACGGATGTCCGTTCTGCCGCATTCTGGCAGGTATCGCCCCCTTTATGATTTCATTTAATTCAAATGTTGTCTCAACAGGCTTGTCCTCTCTCGCTCTCACAATATGTTTGGCAATATTTTTGGCAAATTTATCCTCTCCGTAATCCCGGATGATATGAAACAGTTCTGTCTCGGAATAATGGTTCACAATATCCCTTGCAGTGAGGCTCTGCCTCCTGTCCATCCGCATGTCCAGAGGTGCATCGTAGCGGTAAGAAAATCCTCTCTCTTCCGTGTCAAGCTGATAGGAGGATACTCCCAGATCCAGCACAACACCGTCCACTTTTTCCACACCATATTCCAAAAGGGCGGCTTTTGCATTGCAATAATTATTCCGGATAATTGTCACCCGGTCCCCATAGGGCGCCAGTCTCTCTCCCGCTGCCACTACGGCGGCTTCATCCTGGTCTATCCCATAAAGGTGTCCACCGTCAAGCTGACTGCACACCTGGCAGGCATGTCCGCCGCCGCCGAGAGTTCCATCCACATAAATACCGTCCGGCTTTATATCCAGTTCCCTGATTGTCTCCGCAAGCATTACGGAATAATGGTTAAATGCCATGTAAAATTCCTTTCCGGTATCAGATAGTCAGTCCCAGCGCCTCCATGGCAGATGCAATATCATCCATATTGTCATCTCCACTCATGGTCTCCCACTTCTCTTTGCTCCAAATCTCGATTCTGCTTCCCACGCCTACGAGTACAACATCTTTATCCAGTCCGGCAAAGCTTCTAAGACCTGCCGGCAAAAGTATTCTTCCCTGTTTATCCACTTCCACGCTTGCAGCCCCTGCCAGAAAAAATCTGGCAAACTGTCTCGCTTCCTTATTAATCAGTGGTAATGCGGTGAGTTTCTGTTCAAAAGCATTCCAATCATCGTTGGCGTACACAAACAAGCAGCCATCCATACCCTTGGAAACCACAAACTCTTCACCCAGAGCCTCGCGGAATTTGGAAGGGATAATCAACCTGCCCTTTGCGTCGATTGTATGATTGTATTCGCTCATAAACATAACAATCACCACCAGTCAAATGGGTCTGCCACGGAAGTATTTCATATAGTCTACCACTTTGTGACACTTTCTACCACTTCCACCCACTTTTAATAAGATTTTAATATAAAATAAAGATTTTTACAAGTAAAATCAAGTATTTTTTTCAGCCCCAAAAACAAAAAAAGAGCGTCTTTTCGGTAAAAAAGACGCTCTTTTCTTGTTCTTATACAAGATATAGTGTGGTGGGGACTCATCCCATACCACATGTTCATTTTATTTATTTTTAAAATTTAGGTGTTAGTCAAAAAATGGGTTGGTCGCCCTTGTAAGTCCGTTTATTTGGACAT